>JAQCNG010000275.1 GCA_028275145.1 Halovenus sp.
CGTTCGGCCGCCTGGCGGGCGAACTCGTTGTGGTCGACCACCTCGACGACCCGCGTGTAGACGGTGTACCCCCAGACGTCGAACGTTCCCTGCCCGACGCCCTTGTGCTGTGGGACGCGATAGCGGGAGGGTGGCTCCGCGTGTGGCCCCCTGAGTTCCACGCCCTTTCGCTCGGCCCGGGCCTTCAGCCTCGAGACGACCGACTCCAGACGGTCGCTGTCGCCACTTTGGAACGTCAGCCGGGTCACGAACGGCATACTCGGCTGTTGACCACCGTCGATTAAACGTGTTCCCTTCTCGGTCCGAGCGTGCCAGGCGTTTCCAAACTGTTTTGTCCGGGCATCGGTCTACGGTCTGGTATGAGTATCCGTGCCGGTGTTCTGGGTGCGACCGGAGCGGTCGGGCAGCGACTCATCCAGTTGCTCGACCCGCACCCGGAGTTCGAGATTGCAGCGCTGACCGCGAGCGATGCGAGCGCGGGACGGCCGTACCGCGAGGCCGCAAAGTGGCGCATCGATGCACCGATTCCACGCGACGTGGCCGAAACGACCGTCGGTCCGACGACGCCGGAGGCCGTTCCGGACGACGTCGAGATCATCTTCTCGTCGCTCCCCTCTGATATCGGCGCGGCCGTGGAGGGGTCGTTCTGCGAGGCGGGCTACATCGTCTCCTCGAACTCCTCGAACGCCCGGGATGACGACGACGTGCCGCTGGTGGTCCCCGAGGTGAACGCCGACCACCTCGGACTGATCGAGCGCCAGCGCGACGAGCGCGGCTGGTCCGGCGCGCTCGTGAAAAACCCCAACTGCTCGACTATCACCATGATTCCGCCGCTCGCGGCCGTCGAGGAGCGGTTCGGACTGGAGCGTGTCACCGTCGCGACCCTGCAGGCCGTCTCGGGGGCGGGCTACTCGGGTGTCACCTCCATGGAGATACTCGACAACGCCATCCCCCACATCGGTGGCGAAGAGAACAAGATGGAGACCGAGTCACGGAAACTCCTCGGCGAGTTCGACGGCGCGACTGTCGACTGGCACGATACCCGGGTCGAGGCCTCCTGTAACCGGATTCCGACCCTCGACGGCCACCTCGAGAACGTCTGGGTCGACACGGCCGAACCGGCGACCCCCGAGGCGGTTGCCGACGCGATGACGGCCTACCCGACACTGGACCTGCCGAGCGCACCCGACCAGCTCGTCCACGTGTTCGACGAGCCTGACCGGCCACAGCCCCGGCTCGACCGCAACCGCGAGCAGGGGATGGGTGTCGACGTCGGCGGCCTGCAGTCGACCGACGGCGGCGTCCAGTTCGACTGTCTCGCACACAACACCATGCGCGGGGCCGCCGGCGCGTCCGTGCTCAACGGCGAACTCCTGCTCGAACGGGGCTACCTGTAACAGCGAGAGAGTCACGCCCTTCTCATGAACGAGAGTGTTCCGACGCTCAGTCGGACCCGAGGACCGAACAGGGCGGGCGTGAATCGCGTCAGTTTCACTCCGCTCTCCCTACCGGGGTCGTATCATGGTACAACTCGAGCGTGGAGATCATTGCGGTTTCGAGTGACACGCCGGACTGACAAAAAACCCACAGTTCGTGTACCCCGCTGGCAGCCATCGACCGGGGGCGACGACCGAACCCGTGCCGACACCGCACGACAGCGGTCAGTCGTCGCCCGCGCCGGTGGCCTGCTCGCGCTCTGCGACGTCTGCTGGGGTTCCGGAGCGTGGCCCCTTCAGGTCGACAGCGGGCAGCAGGTCACGGAGGTACTGGCCGGTGTAGGAGGCCTCGACGCGGGCAACCTCCTCGGGCGTGCCGGCCGCAACCACGTCACCGCCGTGTTCGCCGCCCTCCGGTCCGAGGTCGACGATGTGGTCGGCGTTTTTCACCAGGTCGAGTTCGTGCTCGATGACGACCAGCGTGTTGCCCTCGTCGGTTAGCCGGTGGAGCACGTCGATGAGTTTGCGCTCGTCCTCCGGGTGGAGTCCCGTTGTCGGCTCGTCGAGCAGGTACAGCGTCTCGCCGGTGTCTTTCTTGCCGAGTTCCTCGGCGAGTTTGACCCGCTGGGCCTCGCCACCCGAGAGTGTCGTCGAGGGCTGGCCCAGTTGCATGTAGCCCAGACCGACGTCTTTCAGCAGTTCGAGCCGCCGGCGTAGCTGTCTGTGACTCTCGAAAAAGGCGTGTGCCTCCGCGACGGTCATGTCGAGCACGTCCGCGATGGTGTTGCCTTTGAACTCCACCTGCAGGGTTTCGTCGTTGTAGCGCGCACCACCACACTCCTCACAGGGCACCTGGACGTCCGAGAGAAAGTTCATGTCGATTGTCACCATCCCCTGGCCGCCACACTCCTCGCAGCGGCCACCCTTCACGTTGAACGAGAATCGACCCTTCTCGTAGCCCCGGCGCTTCGAGAGCTCGGTCTCGGCGAACAGTTCCCGAACGTAGTCGAACACGTTCGTGTAGGTCGCGGGGTTCGAGCGGGGGGTCCGACCGATCGGTGACTGGTCGATGAGCCGGACCGTCTCGATCTGGTCGAGCCCCTCGATGTCGTCGTGTTCGCCGGGGTCGACGCTCGTGTTGTCGTTCATCTCCCGGGCCAGCCCCTTGTACAGCACGTCGTGCATCAACGTGGACTTGCCGGAGCCAGAGACGCCCGTGATTGCGGTAAAGGCCCCCAGCGGAATCTCCACGTCGAGGTCCCGGAGGTTGTGCTGGCGCGCCCCCCGGATGGTGAGTGTGCCGCCGGGGTGGTCCGCGAGCCGTTGCCCACCGTGGTCTGTGCCCGCATCAGCAGGCACCCGGCGACTCTCGGGCACGGGAATCGAGCGCTCGCCGGCGAGATACTCGCCGGTGACACTCTCGTCGCTGTTCGTCACCTCCTCGAGTGAGCCGTTGACGACCACCTCCCCGCCGCGCTTGCCCGGCCCCGGCCCCATGTCGACGATGTTGTCGGCCCGGCGCATCGTCTCGGTGTCGTGCTCGACCACGACGAGCGTGTTGCCGATGTCGCGCAACTCCGCCAGTGTGTCGAGCAGTCGGTCGTTGTCGCGCTGGTGCAACCCGATGGAGGGCTCGTCCAGCACGTACAGCACACCGACCAGACCGGACCCGATCTGTGTGGCCAGGCGGATGCGCTGGCTCTCCCCGCCCGAGAGTGTCGCGGCCTCGCGGTCCAGTGTCAGATACTCCAGTCCGACCTCGCACATAAAGCCCAGACGCGAGCGGATCTCCTTGAGTATCTCCTCGGCGATTGTGCGGTCGCGCTCGTCGAGTCGCCCCTCCATCCCCTCGAAGTGTTCGAGCGCGTCGCCGATGGACATCCGACTGACCTCGTCGATTGTTGTTCCCGCGACCCGCACCGCGCGGGACTCCGGCCGGAGACGGGTCCCCTCGCAGGCCGGGCAGGTGGTGACGGCCATGAACTCCTCGATGTGCTCTCGCGCACGGTCACTGTCTGTCTCGACGTGGCGGCGCTCCAGATTGGGGATGACACCCTCGAAGCGCTCGGTCTTCTCGCGCGTGCCGTTTTTCGTCCGCCACTGGAACTGCACCTGTCTGTCGGTACCCCAGAGAAACTGCCGCTGGATGTCGGACTCCAGGTCCTCGAAGGGGGTCGTGAGCGAGACATCAAAGTGCTCGGCCACGTTGTCGAGCTGTCGGGAGTAGTAGGTCCGGTTGTAGCTCCAGGGCTCGAACACGTGTTTCAGCGGCTTCGAGGGGTCCTGTATCACCAGGTCCTCGCTGACCTCCTTTGTCTCGCCGATCCCCTCACACTCCGGACACGCGCCGTGGGGGCTGTTGAACGAGAACGAGCGGGTCTCGATTGCGCTGATGTCGATACCACAGTGCGTGCAGGCCAGTTCCTCCGAGAACTCGACGACCGTGCGGTCGGCCTCGCCGTCCGCCGGCGTGTCCCCACCCTCCCCGCCGGCGGCAGAGAGGTCACCGGTCGAGCGCGCCTGGGTGCCCCCGATGTCGAACCCCGCGGGTGGGTCCGGAAACACCACCTTGAGCACGCCGTCGGCCTCGTCGAGTGCCGTCTCCACCGAGTCGGTGACGCGGGCACGCTCGTCGGCGGCGAGTTTCACCCGGTCGACGACTACGTCGACGGTGTGGTCGTAGTTCTCGTCGAGGTCAGGTCGGTCGATTGTGAGGTCGTAGCGCTCGTCGTCCACCTCGACGCGGGTGTAGCCCTCGCTCACGAGGTCGTCGAACAGCTCCTCGAAGGCACCCTTCTGGTCGCGGACCACCGGCGCACAGAGTTCGGCCCGGGTCCCCTCCGGCGCGGCGAGCAGTCGACGGACCATCTGCTGGGCGCTCTGGTCTGCCACCTGGCGGCCACACTCCGGGCAGTGGGGCGTACCCACCCGGGCGTACAGCAGGCGCAGATAGTCGTGGAGTTCGGTGACCGTGCCCACGGTGGACCGGGGGTTGTTTGCGGCGTTTTTCTGGTCGATAGAGATTGCGGGTGAGAGCCCCTCGACGGTTTCGACCTGTGGCTTGTCCATCTGCCCGAGAAAGTTCCGGGCGTAGGCCGACAGTGACTCGATGTAGCGGCGCTGTCCCTCCGCGTAGATTGTCTCGAAGGCAAGCGAGGATTTTCCCGACCCCGAGAGCCCCGTCACGACCGTCAACTCCTCGCGGGGAATCTCGACGTCGACCTCCTCGAGGTTGTTCTCGGCCGCCCCGCGCACTTCGATGTACTCGCGACTCATTCGTTGTACGAGATTGGACTGCAACACAGAAACACTGTCGGTTCGCAACTCACGACCGCAGCTCCCCGTCCAGTGCGATGTGGATGAGACAGCCGAGAAAGAACGTGCCGACGACGACGACGGCAGCGACCCGCTTTGCGACCGAGAGGTCACGGGTCAGCAGTCCGACCCCGCCGGCGAGGAGAGCGGTCAACACGAACAGCACCGGCGCGCTGTGGGTCCAGCCGCGGTGTTCGCCGGTCACCAGGTCGACTGTCGGTTCGACCAGGCCAACGGTGAACAGTGCCACGACGGCCGTGCCCGCGCCGGCGGCCACCTCGGCCGAGACTCCTGGGGCCCCGAGAACGTCAACCAGCGCGGTGTCGACCAACTCGACGAGCGCGTCGAAACCGAGCGCGGCGAGCGACCCGATACCGGTCACCACCAGCAGACGGAGCGCCCTGACGGCCTTCCGCCGGGGAATCGACCTGTGGTGGTCCACGTCCGGAAAGATGGCGCCGACGAACGTCGCGGCCGCGGCACCGAGGGCCCCGCCCCCGGCCAGCAGCAGCGACTCGAACTGGACGAGGAGTCCACCGCCGACTGCCAGCGCTGTGACCACGGCCCCAACTCGTCCCCATCGCGCGTGTGTCGGGTAGTTCGGCATACCCCGGATTGAACGCTCGCTGGCTTATATACAGTGGGTTCCGGGCGGCCCACAGACTGCCCTGGTCACCCCGTCGTGTCCGGACTTGCCGGACCTGTCACAGTGTGCTCGCAATCATGCGTCCGTCTGACGTCACCCCCGATGAACCCCCCACAATTTCCACTGCTGGCCCGTTGCTCTCTCCGGGTTCTGACCGCCGAGTTCCACTTTCACTCCGGTCAAGACAGCGTTAAGAGTGGCAAGAACGTGAGTACACATCGCACGAGTTACACCGCAGTGCGGGGTGTCTCACCGCGAATAGTTCAGGTAAACACACCGTCGACAGACGCGAAGTCACCCGACGAAACTGCCAACTGATTCGGAACCGAGCACAACGGACACACAGATGAAACTAACTCAGATGACGCGACCGGGACGAACCGTCGACACGACAACGGACCGAGGTGAGGACGAATGAGCAAGGAACTCGCGGCCGACGACCTGACACTGCCGATAAAGCGGACCGACGGGGAGACAATCCAGGAGCGCCTAACCGGCAACGCCTACCACAACATCCTGCCGGCGCGGTACCTCCGAAAGAACAGCAACGGCGAACTCGCCGAGCAACCGGAGGACCTCTTCGAGCGCGTGGCGCGGAACATCGCGCTCGCTGAGGCCGTCTTCGAGGCGCGCAAGCGGGACATCGAGGTGACGGTCACGCCGGCCCAACTCAAGCCAGACCACCCACGCCGGGACGAACTGGCCGCGGAGGTGTTCGGCACGGGCGTGACCGCCGCCGACGACCTTGAGCGGCCGCTGACGGAGCACAACGTCAACAAGTTCGCCTACGAGACGGTCGTGCCGGAACTGCCCGCGGAGCTCCGGGAACACGTCGAGACCACCGCCGGAGAGTTCCAGGAGGCGATGGAGATGCTCTCGTTCATGCCGAACTGCGTTCCGCCTGACTCGCTTGTGGCGGCCGGCGGTGGGCTGAAACCGATCTCCGATGTCGAGCCCGGCGAGCGAGTCTACGACGACGAGGACGGGACAGCCCGTGTCGAGAGCAAGTACGACAACGGTCAAAAGCGCGTCCTCGAGGTCGAGACGACATCGGGGTACACCGTCCGCGCGACGCCCGAGCACTACTTTCGGGTTATCACCGCGGACGGGCACTACGAGTGGCGGCAACTCAAGAGTATCGAGCCAGCAGATACCCTCGCGGTTCAGAAAAACTTCCTCGACGACGACGGCGAGCCGCAGCCCCTCGACTGGCAGCCGACGACCACCGACGGCGGAACAGTGCAGGTCGGCCGCTCCCGTGGGAGCTTTCAGCCGCCGGCTGCGATGACGAGCGACCTCGCGGAGTGGCTCGGGCTGTATATCGGAGACGGAACGGCCCGCGACAGCGGTGTTCGGGTCGCGTTCGACGAATCCGATCCGGACCTGCTCGGGTACTGGGT
>JAQCNG010000278.1 GCA_028275145.1 Halovenus sp.
GGTGTCGCAAGATAGATGAACAGCGGCCTACCACTGAGAGATATGAGCAACAGCACGCCGGAGACCCGCCGGTTCGACCCCGGCGAGATCGAGCCCCGGTGGCAGGACGCGTGGGACGAGGCCGACGTGTTCCACGTCGACGACGACGCGGAGGACCCGAGCTACGTCCTCGCGATGTTCCCCTACCCGTCGGGCGAGATGCACATGGGACACGTCCGCAACTACGCCATCACCGACGCCTTTGCGCGGTACAGGCGCATGCAGGGCGACGCGGTGCTCCACCCGATGGGGTGGGACTCGTTCGGACTGCCCGCCGAAAACGCGGCCAACCGGCGCGACATCGACCCGCGCGAGTTCACGATGGACTGTATCGCGAACATGAGATCCCAGATGGAACTGATGGGGCTGGGTCTCGACTGGGACCGCGAGGTGACGACCTGTGAACCAGAGTACTTCCGGTGGAACCAGTGGTTTTTCAAGCAGTTCTACGAGGAGGACATCGTCGAGCGCCAGACCGCAGAGCTCAACTGGTGTCCCGACTGCGAGACGGTGCTGGCCGACGAGAACGTCGACCCGCATCCCGACCACGAGGGCACCTGCTGGCGGTGTGACACGCCAATCGAGCACCGCGAGATGGACCAGTGGTTTTTCACCACCACCGACTACGCCGGGGAACTGTACGACACGCTCGACGAGATGGACGGCTGGCCGGAGAACGTCCGGGAGATGCAGCGCAACTGGATCGGCAAGCAGGAGGGTGCGTCTGTCAGTTTCGAGATGACGACCGGCGACAGTGTGGACATCTTCACCACCCGACTCGACACAATCTACGGTGCGACGTTTTTCGCGCTCGCGCCGGGTCACGACGTCGCGGGGGAGATTGCCGCCGAGCACAGCGAGGTTGCCGAGTACATCGACCGTGCCGAGAGCAGCGACGACCTCCCGGAGACGTCGGGGGTGTTCACCGGCGAGTACGCCGAAAATCCCGCCACGGGCGAGCAGATACCCGTCTACGTGGCTGACTACGTGCTCGAAGATATCGGAACCGGAGCGCTGTACGCCGTCCCCGCGCACGACGAGCGTGACCACGCGTTCGCGCAGGCCCACGACATCGAGATTCGCCAGGTCGTCGAGCCCACAGCAGCGGCCGAGCACGACCCCGAGGATATCGATACCGAGGCGGCGGCCTACACAGACGACGGTGTGCTCGTCGACAGCGGCGAGTACGACGGCCTCGCGAGCGCGACGGCCCGCGAGCGCTTCGTCGAGGCGTTCGACGGCGAGTTCCGGACCGCACACAGTCTGCGAGACTGGTGTATCTCCCGGCAGCGCTACTGGGGCACACCGATTCCGTTCGTCGAGTGTCCGGACTGCGGGTACGTGCCCGTTCCCGAGGCGGACCTCCCGGTCGAACTGCCCGAGTTCGTCCAGACGACCGGCAACCCGCTCGACGCCGCCGAGGAGTGGAAACACGTGGCGTGTCCGGACTGTGGCGGCGACGCCGTTCGCGAGACCGACACGATGGACACGTTCGTCGACTCCTCGTGGTACTTCCTGCGGTACGTCTCGCCCGGACTGGCGGACGCGCCGTTCGACAGCGAGCGCGCGAGCGAGTGGCTCCCGGTCGACCAGTACGTCGGCGGCATCGAACACGCGACGATGCATCTCATCTACTCGCGGTTCTTCACGAAGGTGCTCGACGACATGGACCTGCTCACCGGCGTGCGCGAACCGTTCGAGAACCTGCTCACACAGGGGATGGTCCGAAAGAACGGCGAGGCGATGAGTTCCTCGACGGGGAACGTTGTCTCGCCGCGTCCGTTTGTCGACTCCTACGGGGCCGACACCGGCCGACTGTTCATGCTGGACGCCGCCCAACCCGAGAAGGACTTCGACTGGACCGACGAGGGTGCACAGTCGGCCCACGACTTCCTCCAGAACGTCTACGGACTGGCTGTGGCCTACGCCGAGGGCGAGGTCAACACCGGTGACGGCGGCGCAATCGACGAGTACGTGGCCCGCGAGATAGACGGCGCTGCCGCGACTGCCACCGAGGAGTTCGAGCAGTTCCGGTTCAACCACGCACTCCAGGAGGTCCGGGACCTCGTCTCCCTGTTGCGCCGGTACGCCGACCACACGGAGCCCCGGGCCGAGACGTTCGAGCGCGGCCTCGAGACGGTCACCAAACTGCTCGCGCCGGTCGCCCCCCACACCGCCGAGGAGGTCTGGCACGAACTCGGAAACAGCAGTCTGGTCGCCACCGCCGAGTGGCCACCGACCGACACGCCGGCGGGGTACGACACCGCCCGACTGCTGGTCGAGAACACCCGCGAGGACGTCCGGGATATCGTCGACGTTGCCGGCATCGAGGAGCCCCGGACAATCGAGATTGCCGTCGCGCCGGACTGGAAACACTACGCCCGACAGCGCGCCCGCGAGCTCGACGGGAACGTGGTCGGACAGCTGATGGGTGACGAGCGCCTGCAGGCCCACGGCGAGGCCGCCGCAGACTACGCAAAGAGCCTCGCCGGCGCGGGACACCTCGACGAGCAACTCCCGCCCGAGCGCGAGCGCGAGGCGCTCGCCCGTGCGTCGTGGCTGCTCGAACGGGAGTTCGACGCCGAGACGACCGTCTACGGGCCGGACGAGGCCCCGGAGAATCTCGTGAGCGAGGCCACCCCCGGACGTCCGGGCATCCGCATCGAGGAGTGACCCCGGCGAGGGGCGCGACCCACGGCCAGAGCCGGCGGGCAGTCGACGCCGGGGCCGACCCGTGGCCCGGTCGCTGTCGGTGTCGTCCCCGCCATTTTTGTCCGATGAGGGGACCAACCCCACCATGCCCTGAGCTCAACCGCGACGCGGCCCGCGGACGCGTGGCACACCGCGTCGTGTCTCTCCTGTGTCACCTGCTCGCTATCTATCGCCTCTCCGTCCCGCAATGGCTCCCGACGGCCAGACCGACCGGGGAGTCCCGGTTCGCGTCGTCCGTGCCGCGACGCCGCGGGGAGTCCGGGACTGTCGCGGGTGCGCTCTGCCCGACGAGCACGGATTTTTGTCGACCCGGCTTCTACCCGTGGTCATGCGCGTGCTTCGCGGCCGTGCGGCGGACCCGGATGCCGACCGTGCGGCCACCAGACGACTCCTGGAGCGCACCGCACAGACGGGAACGCCGGGACTGCGTGTCTGGCGGCCCCACCGGAGTGTCGCGTTCGGGCGGCGCGACGCCAACCGCGAGGGGTACGACCGGGCGGTTCGGGCCGCCCAGTCCCGCGGGTACGCCACAGTCGAGCGGTCGGTCGGCGGCCGCGCGGTGGCGTTCACCGGGTCGACGGTGGCGTTTGTGCGTGCCGAACCGGTCGCGGCGGCCCGCACCGGCATCCAGGCCCGCTACGACCGTGCCAGCGCCGAGGTCCGCGAGACGCTCGCGTCGCTGGGCGTCACGGTCGAACCGGGTGAACCTGACGGTGCGTTCTGCCCCGGCACCCACTCGCTGTCCGCCCGGGGCAAGGTCGTTGGCCTCGCTCAGCGTGTCCGCTCGGAGGTGGCGCTCGTCTCCGGAATCGTCGTTGTCTGCGACCACAGGCAACTCGGGGACGTGCTGGGGCCGGTCTACGGCGCACTCGATATCCCGTTCGACCGTGATGCGGTCGGGAGCGTCGCCCGTGCCGGCGGCCCAACCGACCCCGACGAGGTGGTGACGGCGTTCCGGACGACGCTGGCCGAGAACCCGACCGTCGAACACGTCCGGGAGACTTAGGACCCTCGGGTGTGGAGAGACGGTATGCTCATCCGGAACGCGACACTCGCCGACGGCCGACACCGCGATGTCCGCGTGGCGGGGGAGGACATCGAGACGGTCGGCCACGGCGTCGAGCGTTGTGACGGCGAGCGTGTCGTCGACGCGACGGGGAAGCGTCTCCTCCCGGGGATGGTCGACGTCCACGTCCACCTCAGAGAACCCGGGTTCGAGCACAAGGAGACCTGGGAGACGGGGACACGGAGCGCCGCAGTCGGCGGGGTCACCACAGTCGTCGACCAGCCGAACACCCGGCCGCCGACCGTCGAGGGGCCGGCGTTCGACCGCAAGCGCTCACACGCCGACGACGCACTGGTGGATTTCGGCATCAACGGGGGCGTCACTGAACACTGGGACCCGGACTCGCTGTTCGACCGGCCGCTGTTCGCGCTCGGCGAGGTGTTTCTCGCCGACTCGACAGGCGAGATGGGCATCGACGAGTCACTGTTCGTGGACGCACTCGAGCGGGCCCGCCAGGAGGGGGTTCCGGTGACCGTCCACGCCGAGGACGAGTCGGTGTTCGACCACAGCGCCCGCGAGCGGACCGACGCCGACGCGTGGAGCGCCTACCGGCGGGCCGACGCCGAGATCAGGGCGACCCGGCGTGCCTGCGCGCTCGCCGCCGACCGCGACACGCGGGTTCACATTGCACACGCCAGCACACCAGAGAGCATCGACGCCGCGGCGCGGACGGCGTCGACCTGCGAGGTGACGCCACACCACATGCTGCTCTCCCGGCGGCACCTCGACGAACTGGGCACACACGGCCGGATGAACCCACCGCTGCGCCGGGAGCGTCACCGCCGCAAGGTGTTCGAGCGTGTCGTCGACGGAACTGTCGACGTGGTTGCGACCGACCACGCGCCACACACCCGCCAGGAGAAGGATGCGGGCATCTGGGACGCGCCAAGCGGTGTGCCGGGCGTCGAGACGGCGCTGCCGCTGTTGCTCGCACAGGCCCGGCAGGGCACCCTCGGGTTCGACCGCGTCCGGGACCTCACCGCGCGCAACCCGGCCGCCATCTTCGGACTCCCCCGCAAGGGCGGCATCGAGGAGGGCAACCACGCGGACCTGGTGCTCGTCGACACAGACGATGTCGAGCACATCCGGGCGACCGACCTGCACACGAACGTCGGGTGGACCCCATTCGAGGGCCACGAGGCAGTTTTCCCCGAGTGGACGATGTGCCGCGGACAGGTTGTCTACCGCCGGGGGCGTGACAGCTTCGAACCCCACCAGGGGGAGAACGTCAGGAGAGAGAACAGCGACCGCTGAACCGGTTTATCAGCTCCCGCCGTCGTCGGTCACCCGCCACACGCCGGGTTCGACGAACGCGTCGGACGTACGGTGACGGTTGCGCTCGGCGAGTCGGCCCCACTCCGCCAGTCCCGTCTCGACTGCCTCGCCCGGGATGCCGACGACATCACCGACGGCCTGTAACTCGCGGGGTGTGCGCAGGTGCAGATGCGAGCGCGGGTCGGCGCTGACCACGAACGGCGTGTCGTACTGGTCGACGAGTTCCCACAGTTTCTGGAGGTCGCTCAGCGCCTGCACGCGCTGGCCCCCCTCCGCGCGGAGCACGTGCCGGAGGTTGAACTCGACGCGGACACCGTTCTCGCGTGCTGTGCGCGCGAGGACGTGGTTGAAATCGCCATCACCGGCCATCGGGTGTGCCAGCACGTCGACGGCGGCCTGCTCGACTGCGAACCGGTTGAGTTGGCGGTCGCCGCCGTGGACGAGCACGAGCGTCTGGCTGTCGCGGTGTGACCCCACGAACCCACTGGCCCGCGAGGGGTCCGCCGCGCGCACCTCCACCCCCGGGACAACGTCGATATCGTACTGCTCGCCGACCGTCTCGGGGTCGAAGGAGGCGGGTTCGTCGCCGTGGTTTCTGACGACGATGCCGTCGAAACCGAACTCGTCGGCGGTCAGCGCCAGTCGCGCGACGGTCGAGTCGCCGTCGGGTCTGGCGTGGACCGCCTCGTACATCACAGTACCCCGGTCGACTCGAGCGCATCGATGGCGGACTCGCGTTTCGCGGGGTAGGCCTCGACTTTCGCACGCAGGCTGATGCCCTCACCCAGACGGACCTCGCCGCCGGCGGCGGCCTGCTTGTCCAGCGAGACAAAGAAACTGCAGTCCTCGTCGACCCGCTCGTCGAGTTCCGCCCCGAGTCTGTCGCGCTCGTCGTCCGGGAGCGCCCCGAGTCCGTCCAGCACGGCCTGCATCCCGGCCTCGCTCTCCACCCTGGCCGACAGCACCAAGATTGGGTCACCGTAGTGACCCTCTGACTCCGCCCGGTCGAGTTCGTACTCCGCCGGCAGCAACTGGCCGAGCGCGTCCTCGACGCGCTGTTCGTCCTCTGTCACGTAACAGAACGCGCGCACGTCGACGTAGTGAAGCGGGACCGACGACATCGGGAACTACCCGTCGCCGACCTCGGCCTGTTCCTCTGTCCCGTCTGTCTCCTCGGTGTCCTCGGCGGCCACCAGCGAGTCAGCGGGCAGACCTGCCTCCTGTCCCTCGTCGAACTGGACCGTGTACGTCTCGTCCCCGAACATCGTCTCGGAGACCTGTGTGACATCGCCTACCTCACCGTCGTGGTCGCTGTGCTTGTCCTGCAGACGGACACTGTCGCCTTTCTCGAAGCTCATACACCAGATTCAGCACTCCGAGATAAAAAGCAAGTGGAATTCCACGGAGGAGGCTGACTGTGTTGCCCGCTTCGAGACCGACCGCGGTTGTGGCGGCGGGACCGACGCATCTGCCACCGCGTGTCCGCTGTGGCGGTGGAACCGACGCGTCTGCCACCGCGTGTCCGCTGTGGCGGCGGGACCGACGCGTCTGCCACCGCGTGTCCGCTGTGGCGGTGGAACCGACGCGTCTCCCTGTCAATCACTGCAAGCGAGAACATCACGATAATCTATCAAAAACCGAGAACCGAGACCAAGTGCTTTTGACCCTGGCTGACCCATTACCGGGTAACCGAGCAACACGTCCCCCAGGAGACAGCTGTCGGCGAGGGCCACGCCGAACCGGTCGTTTGTATCGACCCCGAACGGACCTCCCGGCACCGGTTTCGCTGGGCGGTCATCTCGGCCTGTTTAGCCATGATAACGGATCAACGACCCGGCAGAGGCGAACCGTCAGCGCTACCCGGTGCCAGCGGGGACGCCGTACAGCGGGACAGCGGGGGACTGTCCCGGCGAGACGCTGGCCAGGGTCGGGGGACGGACGACACGTGCCACCGGAGAGGTGAGGCGCGGTATGAGTAGAAAAGAGGACGTCGAGGCGGCACTCCTGCGCCTGCGACCCGTCGTGAACGAGGCGCTCTCCGACGTTGTGGACGGTTCCCCGCCGGAGCAACTCACGAGCGCCTCCCAGCACCTGATCGACGCCGGCGGCAAGCGGTTGCGGCCGGTCATCCTCCTGCTCGCGGCGGAGGCGGTGGCCGACCGCCACATCTCCGACGGAACGGACGGCGATGCGACAGCCGGTGACAACCCCGGGAGCCGGTTGCCCGGGATACCCGACGACCCCTCGGATTACCGCCATTTTCCCGCCGCAGACGGTCGCGGTGTCGACGTGCTCACCGCGGCGGCCTGTGTCGAGGTGGTCCACACGTTCTCGCTCATCCACGACGACATTCTCGACGACGACGACGTGCGCCGCGGCGTGCCGGCCGTCCACCAGCAGTACGGCGACGAGATGGCGATTCTCGCGGGTGACAAGCTGTTTGCCCGCTCGTTCGAACTGCTGCTCGAAACCGGTGCGTCGCCCGCGAACTCGGTCCCCGCGCTCGGGATGCTCTCACGGACCTGTGTCAAACTCTGTGAGGGCGAGGGGCTCGACATCTCCTTCGAGGACCGCGATGGCGTCTCTGTGCCGGAGTACCTGCAGATGGTCGACCTGAAAACGGGTGTGCTGTTCGCCGCGACGGCGAGTATCCCCGCCGTCGTGCTGGGGCACAAGGAGGCGGTCGACCCGCTCGCGGGCTACGGCCGCGAGGTGGGGCGGGCGTTCCAGATAAAAGACGACCTGCTCGACCTGACAGCCTCGACGGAGGCTCTGGGCAAACAGCGCGGGAGCGACCTCGTCGAGGGCAAACAGACCATCGTGACCGCACACGCCCGCGAGCAGGGTATCGACGTCGACAATCTCGTCGAGAGCGAGACACTCGAGGAGGTGACCGAGGACGAGATCGACGACGCTGTCGAACAACTCGAGGACGCCGGCAGCATCGCGTACGCCCGGGACATGGCCCGTGACTGTGTCGAGCGGGGCAAGGAACACCTCTCTGCGCTCCCGGACACACGACCGCGGCAGTTGCTCACCGACATCGCCGAGCATCTGGTCGAACGCGAGAAGTAGCCCTCCCGGTGACTCCCGCTGTTCGTGGCCGCTCGACGCCTCTGTTCCGTGACCGTCCGAGACAGGTCTCCGACCGAACTCGATGGGGCTATCGAGCGACACGGCGACGCCCGTCCCGACGGGGGTCTGTGGACACATCGACAGCGAGGAACCGACGCTGTCTCGCGGGGCGTGCTCACTCCCGGGCCGCCTGTCCACAGACCTCCGCCCACCGGCCCTGCTGTTCGAGGAACTCCTGCAGTTCCCGGGCGTACTCCCCGGCGAGAGTGTTCGCCGCGTCGAGTTTCTCCTCGTCCACACCGTCGTCGGACCCGCCGGATAGCAGGCCACGCAGACGACCCAGCAGGCCGTCCCCGCCCGACTGACCGCCCCTACCCGGCCGGGCACCCATCCCCTGCGGGATGCTCTCCAGTTCCGGGATAATCTGCTCGACGTTCTGTGTGTCCGCGACGAGCGTCGCCCGCTCCGGCGTTCCCGGGTCGTCGATGCGGAACTCGACGGCGGTCATTATCAGCCCCCACTGCTGGTTGCTGAACTCGGAGTCTCTGACCTGTTGCTGGAACTGCTTGTCGACCTGCATCCGCGCGCCGGTTATGCTGTCCGTCCACGCGTCGCTCATAAACCATCGTACGGGGGCGACTCATTTCAGCGTTCGGTCACGGTGTCGCCGGCATCCTCGTCGCCCTGGCGGGCTACGCCGGCAGCCGGGTGTCCGAGACGCTCTCCTGTCCCCCGATATCGCCGGCGAACACCGGCCGGGTGGCCCCCCGGAAGCGAGGGCAGTACAGCTACTCCCCGTTGTCGAGCGAGATGTGGCTGGTGTGGACGATGCGCTCGTCGGACTCGAGTTCGTCCAGCACCGACTCGGGAACCGGGTCGTCGAGGTTGTACACCGACAGGGCCTCGCCGCCGATTGTCTCGCGACCGTTGAACATCCCGGCGATGTTGATATCCGCGTCGCCCAGCACCGAACCGATGAAGCCGATAACTCCGGGCACGTCGTCGTTGTAGGCGACGAGCATGTGTCCGTAGGGGACAGCGTCGACACGGTAGCCGTCGATACGGACGATACGGGAGTCCTTGCCGGCGAACTGCGTCCCGCAGACGCTGACGCTGTCGTCGCCGTTGGCGACGGTGACGGTCACGAGCGACTGGAAGTCCTCGGCCTGGTGGGTTTTCGACTCTGTGACCTCGATGCCACGCTGTGTCGCGACCTGTGGCGCGTTGACAGCGTTGACCTGCCACTCCAGAGGTACGAACACACCCTTCAGCGCGCTCGCGGTCACCAGGTCGACGTCCTCGTCGGCGATATCGCCGGCGTAGGTAATCTCGACCCGCTCGACGCGCCGGTCGAACAGCTGGACGGCAATCTCGCCGGCCGTGTCGGCCAGGTCGATGTACGGCTCGATTGCGGGAAACGAGCTCTCGTCGACAGAGGGCGCGTTCAGGGCGTTGCGCACCGGTTCCTCGGCGAACGCCGCGAGCACCTGCTCGGCTGTCGAGAGGGCGACGTTTTTCTGGGCTGCCGCCGTCGACGCACCCAGGTGCGGGGTGACGATGACGTTCTCGACGGCGAGCAGCGGGTTCTCCGGTGAGACCGGTTCCTCCGCGAACACGTCGACGGCAGCACCCTCCAGGGTGCTGTCCGCGACGGCCGCCGCGAGCGCCGTCTCGTCGACGATACCGCCGCGGGCACAGTTGACGACGTACCCCCCCTCGAGCAGGGCGAGTTCGTCTGCTCCGATCATCTGCTCGGTCTCGTCTGTCAGCGGTGTGTGGATGGTGATGATGTCGGCCCGCTCGAGACAGGTCTCGAGGTCGTCGACCAGTTCCGCGCCCAGCTGTTCGGCGCGGTCCTCGCTGATGTAGGGGTCGAACGTGACAATCTCCATGCCGACGGCACCGAGTCGCTTTGCCACCTCCTGCCCGACGCGGCCGAACCCGATGACACCGAGGGTCTTGTCGTTGACCTCGGTGCCGAGGAACTCCCCTTTCGCCCAGTCGCCGGTCTGCAGGCGGGCGTGGGCCTGTGGAATCGACCGCGCCGTGGCGAAGGTCATCGCGACCGTGTGCTCGGCGGCCGCGCGGACGTTGCCCTCCGGCGCGTTCGCGACGATGACACCGTTGTCCGTTGCGGCCTCGATGTCGATGTTGTCGACACCGATGCCCGCCCGTCCCACGATGCGCAACTCGGGGGCGCCCTCCAACACCTCCCGTGTCACCTCGGTCCCCGAGCGGACGACGAGCGCCGACGCGTCGGCGATTGCCCCGAGCAACTCCTCGTGGCTCAGGTCGTAGGCTGTCTCGACCGTGTGGCCCTCCACCCGAAGGAGTTCGAGTCCCGCGTCCGCGATGGGGTCCGTGACCAGCACTTGCATACCCAACGGTACTTGCCACCGGCTATAACGCTTGTTTTCTGCCACGCTCCGGGCCGTGCTCGGTTGCTCTGGGAACTCCCCCACGGAGCCCAGCTCGGCCATCGGCCTCCCGAACCGCTCGGCCGGCGATGGGTCGCTCCGGCGTGAGGACCCGGCCTGGCATCCGGCGGGAGTTATCGCCACTCGGAGAGCGAGACGGCGTCCCCAACTGGTACTGTGAGATATGCGTCGTCCGTGCTGACGTCCGCGATGATGAGCCGCTCTACCGGGTTCTCCTCTATCGCCGCCATCACTTCACCGTTCGTTTCCACTGCCGCCGGTTCGACAGCATCGGACTTCATGTGTGTGAATATGTACCAATCACGTATAAATTCATCGATTGACAGCCACCCAATCGCTTGACAGCGCGGCCGTGCCGCGCACTCCCGTCGTGTCGTGTCGGACCAGTTGATGTCACTGGATGGCGTTCATACACGGCCTCTGCCCTCAGGTGACACCCGAGCGCCTCACGACCTCTCGTGGCTAGAACTGGCAACAATTTTAAGTGACATGGGTGCGTAGAGACGGCAAGGCGATGCCCGCTACCTGGGTGGTCGTCGCAGTCGGGGCGTTGCTGGTCGTCCATCTGGCACTGGTAGCACTCGCCATCCGCCGGGACAGCAGATACCCCATTACACGCGTCGACCCCCGGGACACGGAGCAGACCGGCCACGACACCGGGATAGTCCGGTGCCGGGAGTGTGGCGCGACGAACGAGGCGGGGTACCGGTACTGCCGGGCGTGTGTCGGCGAACTGCCGACGGGCGTCTCGCCGGTGACCGCCGACTCCGGGGGCGAGAGTCGGCGCACCACTTGAGCCTTTTTTGTGGCCGGCCCCCGAAGTGTGTGTATGAAACAGGCCATCGTCGCGCGCGCAGACCTGGGTATGGGCGAGGGGAAACTGGCCGCACAGGTCGCACACGCCTCGCTGCAGGCGTTCGAGACTGCCGACGGGCGTGCCGGCCGCGAGTGGAAGGGTGACGGCCAGAAGAAGGTGGTGTTGCGCGCACACAGCGAGTCCGAACTGTTCGAACTCGCGGAGCGGGCGGATGTTGACGGCCTCCCGCACGCGCTCGTGCGCGACGCCGGTCACACGCAACTCGAACCCGGCACGACCACCGCGCTCGCTGTCGGCCCCGCGGCCGATGACCGTGTCGACGGCGTGACGGGCGACCTCTCGCTGTACTGACGACGGCGCGCGATTACCCACAGAGTGCGATTGTGCTCCCGGGTCTGTGGTCCTCTGCACAACGTATAATTCGACGCGACCCCCAGACAGTGTGTGAACCGCCGCACCGTGGTCATCCTTGGGGTTGCGGTCACCGCTATCGTCGCCATCAGTCTCTCGGCCGCGACGCTGACAGCGACAGTCGAGTCCGAGGGGGACGGGTCGGGTTCGGAGCGACTGGGCGGGGACAGTCAGTTCGGGCTGAATCTCACCGACGACAACGTGACCGAATCGGGGGACTCCGACACAGCGCCGGGGTTGTGGCGATGGGTCGTGCTCGGTTTCGTGGCGCTCGCGGTGGTGTCGTCGCTTTTCGCACCCCGGCGGACGGCGAAACTGGTTGTCACGTTCGTGAGTCTCGCGGTGATGCTGTGGCTGCTGATGCTCGTCGACCTCGAGTTCGCGTTCGAGGGCGGCCTGTTTCCCTGGGAGGGCAACTCCGGGACTGGGCTCGACTCGGGTACGGGGGGGCAGGACGACCTGCAGAGTCCGCTCGTGCTCGCGGTCGTCGCGCTCGTGTCGGTCGCGGTTCTCGGGGCCTTGCTCCTCTCGCGTCGCCGGGAGGGAGAGGCGGCCACGGAACAGGCCGAGAGCGAGGAAACCAGGACCGAGGACGGTGACGACACCACAGCGCTCGGTAGCATCGCCGGCCGGGCGGCCGACCGCATCGAGGCAGGCGACAGCGGCAACGATGCGGCGGCAAACGAGGTCTACCGCGCCTGGCGGGAGATGACCGCACAACTCGACCTGGACGACCCGGCGACGGCCACGCCGGGCGAGTTCCAGGACCACGCAATCGCGGCTGGCATGTCACCCGACGACGTGCGCGAACTGACGGGACTGTTCGAACGGGTGCGCTACGGGGGGGAGTCGGCGACCGCAGCCCGGGAGGAGCGTGCGGTGCAGGTGCTGCGGCGCATCGAGTCGACCTACGGTGAGAGCCGATGAACCGCCGGCGGGTGCTCGTTGCCGCCGGGTTCGGTCTCTTTGCGGTCAGTCTCGCCGAGCTGGTCCGGCCCGGGGTGTCGCCGATTCCGGGTGACGAGCTCCTGCTCACCGCGGTTGGAGCGGTCGCGCTGCTGTACGCGGTGGCGGCCGCGCTCACCCGCCGCCGGACCGGACCAGAGCGCGTCGAGACGCCGGACGTCGAACTGCCCGAACCGGCCACCGTGCCGGGTGACGACATCGGCGCTGTGCTCCAGCGGTTCCCCGGTGCAGAGCGGGTCTACGCCGGTGCCGGCACGTCCCGGCGAAACGGACTCCGGCGTGCGGCCGTCGCAGTCCTCACCCGATACCGGGGGCTGGAGCCTGGGGCGGCACGACAGCAGGTGGCCGAGGGTGCCTGGACCGACGACTCCGACGCCGCCAGGTTTCTCGCCGACCGGCGTCTCTCCTCCTCGCTCGGACAACGGGTCCGGCGGTTCGTCGCCCCCGACTCCGGCCGGGAGCGCGCCCTCGACCGGACCGTCGACGCAATCGCGGCGGTTGCCGGGGTCCAGACAGACGAGGAGTCTCCGGGCGACCCCGAGACGACGAACGAAACTGGCACGACACACCTGGCCGGCAAGACCGGGGTCCGGCGACGGACGCGACACTGGGCCGGCGTCAGCGTGGTCGTGCTGGTCTGTCTGGCTGTCGGGTTGCTCCTGGAGGAGCCGGGCGTGTTGCTGGCGGGCGTCGTCGCGGTGGGGTACGCGGCATACGCCCGGGTGGGACCGCAGACGTCTGTGGACCTGTCTGCCGCCCGGTCGCTCGACGACACCGAACCCGACCCCGGCGACGACGTCTCGGTGACAGTCACAGTCACGAACGAGGGGGGGTTCTGTCCGGACCTCCGCATCGTCGACGGTGTCCCCGAGTCACTCGCGGTCACAGACGGTTCACCCCGTCGCGGTGCCAGACTCCGCGAGGGCGAGTCGGTCACGTTCTCGTACACGGTGCAGGCCCGCCAGGGCACCCACGAGTTCGGCCCGACACAGGTGGTCGCCCGGACCCTCTCGAACTCGACAGAGCAGGAACTGGCGGTGGGTCAGGAGACGACAGTCACCGCGGTGCCGCCGCTCCGACCGGTCCAGGAGTCGGTTCCGCTCCGCCGCCAGCCAACACAGTACGCCGGCCGGGCACCGACCGACTCCGGCGGCGAGGGTATCGAGTTCCACACGGTCAGGGAGTACAGGCCCGGCGACAGCATGGCCCGCATCGACTGGAACCGGCGGGCCCGGACCGGCGAGTTGACCACACTGGAGTTTCGCCGCGAGCGGGCGACACGGGTGGTGCTCCTGGTCGATGCCCGCTCGACTGCCCGCGTCGGTCACGACCCCGGGGCCCCGGACGCCGTCGAGCGGTCTCTCGGGGCCACCCAGCGGGTGTTTCCGGCGCTACTGTCGGAGGGTCACCAGGTGGGTATCGCGGCGTTCGGCCCGGCGGAGTGTTTCCTGGCCCCCGACACCGGCACGAGTCACCGCCAGCGCGGGCGTGACCTGCTCGCAACCCACCCCGCGTTCAATACCGACCCCGGCGCCGACGGGACCCGACACACCTGGGGTCTCAGGTTCCGCAAGCAACTGCCGGACAACACCCAGTTGGTGCTGTTCTCGCCGCTGCTCGACCCGCGGGTCGTCCGGGTCGTGCGGACACTCGAGGCACACGGTCACCCGGTGACAGTCCTCAGCCCGGACCCGACGGCGACGGAGACACCCGGCCAGCGGTTGATGCGTGCCCGTCGCCGTCTGCTGGTGACCGACCTGCGACAGACCGGCGTGCCGGTGCTCGACTGGCCCCCCGGGACACCGCTCGAGGAGACTCTCAAGCGGGAGGTGGCGACACGATGAGCAACGACACGAGCAACGGCGTCGGACCAATCGACCGTTCGCCGACGCACCTGAGCAGCACGCTCGCCCTGCTCGCGGGGGTGTCGACGGCGGTTCTGAGCGCCTACGCCCAGGTCGCGCTGGGGGCGACGCTGGCCGGACTGCTCGTGCTGGGGCTCGGACTCGGGGTCGGTCGCCAGTCGCCGGTCACCGTGGGCGGTGGTCTGCTCGTCGCGGGTGTCGTCGCCGCCGGCGTCTCGGGCGCGCCGGTGTCGGCGACGGTTCTCGGCATGACGACCGCACTCCTCGCGTTCGACCTGGGGACCACCGCGCTCGGACTCGGCGAGCAACTTGGCCGGGAGGCCCCCACCTCGGAGGTGGAACTGCTCCACGCGGTGGCGAGCGCCGCCGTCGGACTCGGTGTTGTTGTTCCGGCACTCGCCATCCGCGAGGTTGCAACGGGGGGCCAGCCAGTTTCGGCCGTGTTCGGCCTGCTGGTGGTGGTGTTGCTCTCGGTGGTCGTGCTCCGGCGGGCCGACCCCCTGTCCGGGCGGCGCGCGTGAACACCGCTCGACCGGGCGGTGAGTCCCGGCGCTCTGCATCGAAGTTCATAATTGAGCGAGGCTCTCAGGTGGTCTGTGGAGCGCCGTACTCTGGTCGTTATTACGCTCGGTGTGCTCTCTGTCCTCGCAATCGGTCTGGTCGCCGGGACGCTCACGTCGACGTTCGACCCCGGTGAGGAGACTGCGCAGTCGCCCGAGCAACCCGACGAGGGGGGCGAGGGAGGCGGCAACGCCCCGGACTACGGCGTGATAGACGGTGAGTCGTTGCCGGACTGGGTGGTCCTGGTCATCGGTGTCGTCGCCGCGGCCGGTCTCGTCGGGTTCGTACTCACGTACCCGCGGGCGGGAGTGGCACTGGTCGGTGTGCTCGGACTCCTGCTGGTGGCGGCGGTGCTCGCCCCGCCCCTCGAGTTCCAGGGCGAACCACGGGAGGAAAACGAGTCGGCGCTGGTCGAGTACAACGAGACCCAGTCGGAGGAACAGGGAGACAGCAGTCCATCGGGGACGTTCCTGCTGGTGCTGGCCGGGTTCGTCGGTGCGCTGTTGCTCTCGCTGGGACTGGTGTTGCGGTGGCCACAGGGCGGCGGCGAGGCCGACGACCCCGTAGAATCCGAGAGCGAACCCGACACGGCGGCGCTGGGCGAGATTGCCGGGCGTGCTGCGGACCGCATCGAGGAGGGGTCGCCGGGCGACGGCGAGAACGAGGTCTACCGGGCCTGGCGGGAGATGACCGCCCGACTGGACATCGAGAACGCCGAGACGACGACCCCACGGGAGTTCCAGCGGGCGTCCGTCGACGCCGGGATGGCCCCCGACGACGTGCGCGAACTGACACGACTGTTCGAGCGGGTGCGCTACGGGGGGGAGTCAGCGACCGTAGCCCGGGAGGAGCGTGCGGTGCAGGTGTTGCGGCGCATCGAATCAACCTACGGTGAGGAGCCGTGAACTGGCGTCTGCTCCTCGTGGCCGTGGGGGTCGTGGTCTTTGGGGTTAGCCTGTTCGAACTCGCCCGGCCGGGCGCGTCGCCGCTCCCGGCGAACCAGGCGCTGTTACCAGTTCTCGCCGCGGTCGTGCTCGTGTACGTATCGGTAGTGCTGAACGACGTCAGACAGCGGCCCGACCTGGTCGAGACGCCCGACGTCGAACTCGCGACGGCGCCGGACGCGCCCGGACACGACCTGGAACAGACCGCGGCGGGCTTTCCTCCGGTGGCAGAGTTCGGCGGTGAGAAACAGGGAACCGTCCGGGGGGCGCTCCGGAACGCGGCGGTGGGGGTGCTCACGCGGTACCGGGGACTCGACCCCGGGCAGGCCCGACGGCAGGTGCTCGACGGCAGTTGGACCGACGACCGGCGCGCCGCCGACTGGTTGGCGGAGACCGACCCGGGGTCGTCGCTGCGCCGTCGACTCCGGAGACTGCTCTCCTCCGGCTCCCGGACGGAGCGGGCCCGTGTCGCCGACGCGGTGGCCGATGTCGCGGACGTCGAGACAGACCCAACCGGACGGCCGGACGACGAACCGGGGTTCGCGGCGGTGGCCGACACCGGTACCGGCGGCCGACTCCCGGAGACACACACCGGCGGCCAGACCCGTGACCAGCCCCGGCAGACACACCACTGGGCGGGTGTCAGCGTGGTCGTGCTCGTCTGTCTCGGGGTGGGCGTGCTCCTCGAACAGCCGGGGGTGGTCCTGGCTGGAGCGGTGGCGGTGGGATACGCGACGTACGCGCGGGCCGGCCCGCCCGGGGCCGTCGACCTGTCGATCTCGCGGTCGGTGAGCACGACCAGCCCGGATGCCGGGGAGGACGTTGCGGTGACGGTGACGGTCACGAACGAGGGGGGGTTCTGTCCGGACCTCCGCATCGTCGACGGTGTCCCCGAGTCACTCGCGGTCACCGATGGGGTGCCCCGGCGTGCGGTCGCGCTGCGTGGCGGCGAGTCGGTCACGTTCTCGTACACGCTGCGGGCCCGCCAAGGCACCCACGAGTTCGGGCCGACGCAGGTGGTCGCCCGGCCCCTCTCGAACTCGACAGAGCAGGAGTTGCTGGTGGACTCGGAGACGACAATCACCGCGGTGCCGCCGCTCCGACCGGTCCAGGAATCGGTTCCGCTCCGCCGCCAGCCCACCCAGTACGCCGGCCGGGCACCGACCGACTCCGGTGGCGAGGGTATCGAGTTCCACACCGTCAGGGAGTACAAGCCCGGTGACAGCATGGCCCGCATCGACTGGAACCGGCGGGCCCGGACCGGCGAGTTGACCACACTGGAGTTTCGCCGCGAGCGGGCGACACGGGTGGTGCTCCTGGTCGACGCCCGGCCGGGTTCGCACGTGGGACACGACCCGCTGGCGATGGATGCGGTCGAGCGGTCTCTCGGGGCCGCCCAGCGGGTGTTTCCGGCGCTACTGTCGGAGGGTCACCAGGTGGGTATCGCGGCGTTTGGCCCGGCGGAGTGTTTCCTGGCCCCCGACACCGGCACGAGTCACCGCCAGCGCGGGCGTGACCTGCTCGCAACCCACCCCGCGTTCCGTGCCGGGGCCAGCCCCGACGAGAACCGCCGAATCTGGGTGCGACAGCTCCGCAAGCGGCTCCCGGGGAACACCCAGTTGGTGCTGTTCTCGCCGCTGCTGGACGGGCGGACCGTCCGTGTAGTCCGGGAACTCGAGGCGTACGGCTACCCGGTGACAGTCCTCAGCCCGGACCCGACGGCGACGGAGACACCCGGCCAGCGGTTGATGCGTGCCCGTCGCCGTCTGCTGGTGACCGACCTGCGACAGACCGGCGTGCCGGTGCTCGACTGGCCCCCCGGGACACCGCTCGAAGAGACTCTCAAGCGAGAGGTGGTGACACGATGAGCAACCCCGGCAACGAGATACCCGAGGAGGTGGCGCCTGTGGACCGCTCGCCGACGTACCTGAGTAGCGCGCTCGCGCTCGTGGCGGCGCTCGTCGCGACGACAGTCAGTGCCCCCTCCCCGGCCGCGCTGGTGGGTTGTGTGGCCGGTGTCGCCGCTCTGGTCGCGGGACTCGCCACCGGTCGGCGTGGGCTGGTCAGACTCGCGGGCGCGGTGCTGGTCGGTGCTGTTCTGGTCGCGAGCGCGGCGGAAACACCGGTGCTTGCGACGCTCGTCGGCGTCACGACGGCACTGCTCGCCGTCGATTTCGGGACGACCGCCACCGACCTCGGCGTGCAACTCGGTCGGCAGACGCCGACAGCCAGGGTGGAACTGCTCCACGCGACCACGAGTACGCTCGTGGGCTCCGGGTTCGTGCTCGGGGGTGCGACGGCCGACGCGTTCGTGTCCGGCAGCCAGCCGGTTTCGGCCCTGTTCGGACTGGTCGTCACGGTCATCGTTCTCGTCGTCGCGCTCCGGCGTGCCGACCCGGTCGGGTGACCACC
>JAQCNG010000279.1 GCA_028275145.1 Halovenus sp.
GTGCAGTTCGACCCCCAGGACGAGTACGCACAGATGCACGACGACGGCGACTACGACACGGCGTTCGCCCGCCGCCTCGACAGCGAGGGGGTCGCACACGGCGGCCACGACGACACCGTCGCGTTCGTCCCGGACGTCGGCACGGCCACGTACGCGGCGAGTCACCACCGCGCCGAGCAGGTCCGGTTCACCGTGCCGTTCTCGATGGTCCACGACAACCCCTGGCTCGTCGCGGGCAGCGGCCTCAACGACAACCAGTACAATGCGCTGGTGAACGTCCTGTTGCCCCGCTTTCGCGACCAGCACGGCTACGGGGGCACCTACCGGCAGTTCACCTCGCTCATGGACGACCCCGCGCTGCGGGAGGAACTCGACGAAACTGGCCGCGTCCACGAGGCCACCTTCGACGCCATCAGCCGCCGGGTCCGGGGGTTCGACGCGGTGTTCGACCAGGACGCCCGCCCCATCACCGACCTCGTCCACGAGTTCGTCCGGCCCGGGGGGCTGACGGTCGTTCCGACCTACCACATCACCGAGAGCCGCACCGCCGAGACGGTGGTGCTCGCGCTCGCCTCCCTGCTCGTGGACCAGAAACTCTCGAACGACCCCGACCACGAGCGCATCGAGGAGACCCCGCTCATCGTGAGCATGGACGAGGCACACAACTTCCTGACCGACGCCGACACCGTCCAAGCCCGGAAGGTCATCGGCAAGTTCACCGAGGCCGCAAAACAGGGCCGCAAGGAACGACTCGGCCTCTTTCTGGTCACACAGGACCCACAGGACATCGCCGACCCCGTGTTCAAACAGATAAACACAACAATCGTGCTCAATCTCGGCGACGAGGACGCCATCTCGGCGGTCAACATCCCAGCGAATCTCGAATCTCGGGTGCCCTACATGGAGAAAGGCCAGATGGTCGTCTACTCGCCGGATAACTCCGAACCGGTGGAACTCGTCGGCCTCTCCGCGTGTGTTACCCGCCACGGTCGGTCGTGACCGGGCGGTCAGGGCAGACCGGCGTCGAGCAGCGAGCGGACCGACCGTTCGAGTGTGTCTGCCTCGGGTCCCCGCGCGGTCGGTCCGAGTTCGAGTTGCAGACCGGCGTCGGCGGCGGCCAGCCAGTTCACGAAGTTCCCGGGGTGGGTCCCGGCGTACCGGTCGTCGCTCGCGACGGTGACCGGCACGGAGACGTCCGCGTCGAGGTGTCTCGCGACCCGTGTCTTTGTCGTCTCGTCGACGGCACCGCCGACGAGAATCTTGTCGTCGGCGAGTCCGTGGATGCTGACGACGGTCCGGAACCCCCGGTCGGCGATGCTGTCCAGTAACGGGTACTCCGCAGGGCTAATCGACGTCGAGGGTGGATGCCACGAGTCGAACGCGCCGCCGGACTCCTGGCCCAGCGTCGCCCAGCAGGCGGCAGTCTCGTGACCGGTTGCGAGCTCGAGCCCCAGTTCGGCGGTCCCGGGTTCGACGTCGCCGCCGTGGCCGGCACAGAACAGGAGACGGTCCGTCTCCCCGTCGTCGTACAGCAGTTCCACCAGGTGACCGGTGGGGGTCACCTCGACCGGGCGTGTGGTGAGCCTCCGACGCACCATACCACACGCTACCAGTCCGGACGGTATAGCTCTGTCCCGGTGCTGTCGACTGCGTCGATGGGATGCTCGTATCCGGGTGTGTCCGTCCCGGCCGGGGGTCGAGCACCGAATCCGGGAGGGTTATCTCGGGCGACCCCCAACAACAGCTAATGGGAGTCCTCGAGAACAAGGACCGCGCACGGACGTTCTACAGGTACCTCTCGACGGTCTACGACAGAATCAACCCGTTCATCTGGACAGAGGGGATGCGCGACGAGGCGGTCGGGATGCTCGATATCGGGCCGGACGACAGGGTGCTGGACGTGGGCTGTGGCACGGGGTTTGCGACCGAGGCGCTGGCCCGCGAGAGCGACCACGTCTACGGCCTCGACCAGAGCCCCGACCAACTCGCCCGCGCGTTCGAGAAGTTCGGCCGCCGCGGGCCGGTCCGGTTCCACATGGGCGACGCAGAGCGTCTGCCGTTTGCCGACAACAGTTTCGACGTTGTCTGGTCGTCGGGTTCGATCGAGTACTGGCCCAACCCCGTGACTGCGCTGCGGGAACTCCGCCGCGTCGGCAGACCGGGCAGCCAGGTGCTGGTCGTGGGTCCGGACGAACCCGATGGGCCGGTCCGCCGCCGGGTCGCCGACGCAATCATGCTGTTCTACGGCGAGGAGGAGGCCGACCGGATGTTCGAGGAGGCCGGGTTCGAGCGCTTCGAGCACCGCATCCAGCAGGCCTCCCCCCGGAGCCCACCGGCCATCGTCACGCTCGCCGAGATTCCCGGGGAGTGAGCGCACCCGTGGACGGCCGAGGGTTGTGGGGGTCTCACGACAGACCGGCCGTCCGAGCGGGGTCCGGTCCGAGCGTTCAAGTGTGAAGAGGGGACCACCAATCGTATGGACGAACTGGAGGCGCGTATCGAGGCGCTCGAACGCGCGGTAACCGACGGTGACCACGACCTCTCGGAGCTCGCCACAGCAGGCGAGACACAGGAGCGACTCGCGGCAGTCGAGACAGAGACAGAGGACCTGGCCGACAGGGTGGCCGAACTCGAGGCGGCCACGCAGGCACTCCGGGGCTACGTCGGTAACGTCCGGGCGGTCAACCGCGAAATCGAACAGCGGGCCGACGCCGCGCTGGCGAAAGCCGAGTCGGTCGAGTCGGCAATCGTTGACGACCGGTCCGGGGACCCGCCCGGACACGACCGGAGAGAGACACCGACAGGGTCGGGCGACTCGACCGGGCCCGAGACGAACCGTCCGTCTCCCGGGTCACGCGGCACGTCGGCACCGGGACAGCAGGCAGACCGGACACGGGAGCGGTCGGACCGGTCGACGAGCACCGACGGACAAACGGCGAGCGCCGACTCGGCCGGGAGCG
>JAQCNG010000301.1 GCA_028275145.1 Halovenus sp.
CCGGCGGTGGGTTTTTGACCGCTCAGCGACTAACTGTCGTGATGAGTGGAGAACTCGTCACACGCCTGCTCATGGGGTTCTATCCGGCGCCGCTGCTGTTTCTGGTGGGGTTCGCACTGGTCCACCTCCACGTGCGATTCCTCGCGGCCCGCGGGGGGGAGAGTCGCTATCCGGAGGCCATCCAGCGCGTGGTCGAGAAGTACAGACAGGAGAAGTACGGGGGTGAGTGACCGGTGGAGTTCGTCGTCGTGGCCGTGGTGGTCACGGTGAATCTCGCCGCGGTGGCCGCCGGTTACTACGTCGGTCTGGGTCACATCGGTCGGATGGCCGACATCGACGAGGACTCCCAGGAGGTCCCGTTCCCGCCGGATTTCGGGGCCCGGGAGAGCGAGCGACTCGGCCCGCTCTCGGCGGAGGATATCGACGACATCGACGAGTGGGAGCGCCGGGAGTGACCCCGGACGCAGGAACTTTTTTCCACCGGTGTCCTGTATACCATGGATATGTCCACGCGCGAGGAGTCAGGGGGTGTGCTGTCGTCGGTGGAGCTGAACCCACTGGCGGTGGTGCTCGGATCACTGGCGGTGCTCCTGTTTGCCGACCTGGGGCGACGCCTCGTGACCGGCAAACTCCCCGTGAGCACGCTGGCTACGTTTCTCTGGGAAGGGGTGGTGTTCGGGATGGCAATCGGTCTCGCGGGCATCGGGCTGGCGATGACCTACAGCATCCTGCAGTTCGCGAACTTCGCACACGGCGACTACATCACCGCCGGCGCCTTTACCGGTTGGCTGGCGGCGTTCGTCGTCGCGGGGCTCGGCTCGTTCGGACTCAGCGGGCTCGTGCTGGTTTCGGACACCGTCCCGACAGGCGAGCTGGGAATCAACGTGTTCGCGACACCGCTCGCAGTCCTGGTGGGACTCGCGGTTGCGAGCGCGAGCAGCGCCGGACTCGCGCTCGCACTCGACCGTGTCGTGTTCAAACCGATGCGCGGGGCCCGGGGTATCTCACTGCTCATCGCGAGTGTCG
This sequence comes from Halovenus sp., assembly GCA_028275145.1. Classification (GTDB taxonomy): domain Archaea; phylum Halobacteriota; class Halobacteria; order Halobacteriales; family Haloarculaceae; genus Halovenus. The sequence continues at coordinate 1,027 of JAQCNG010000301.1, forward strand.
GGGTCGCCCTCGCACTGCGCCACGCACTCATCGTCCTGTTCACCGGGTCGACCCGGAGTCTGACGACTGACGTGCCGGGTCAGACGGTCGCAATCGGTGACGGGTCGGTCACGGTGGGTGCTCACGAGGTGACACTCGTCGTCGTCGCCGGCGCGCTCATGCTGTCGACACACCTGCTGTTGCGCTACACGAAACTCGGAACCGCGATGCGGGCGATGGCCGACAACGAGGACCTCGCACTGGTGACGGGCATCCCCACCGAGCGGGTCGTCCGCACGACCTGGCTGGTCGGCGGGGCGCTGACCGGTGCGGCCGGCTTTCTCATCGCCCTGGAGTCGGGCAGCATGGACCCCACCTTCGGCTGGGACCTGCTCTTGCTCGTCTTCTCGGCGGTCATCCTCGGCGGTATCGGCTCGGTCTACGGGGCCATCGTCGGGGGTATCATCATCGGTATCACCAGGAACCTCTCGCTGGTCTGGCTCCCGAGCGAACTCGTGCTGGTCGGGGCCTTCGGGGTGCTCATCTTCATGCTACTGGTGCGGCCACAGGGCCTGGTCGGGGGGGTGAAAACCGTATGACCCCCGCTCCGCTCGGGCAACTGCTCGGGGCCCTGCGGGCGCGACTCGACGCCGTCCGCGGGGTGGTCGGCAACCGGCAGGTAACGGACGGTGGCACCGTCCAGCGGACGACCAGCGACCTCCGGTTCGTCGCCGGACTGGCCCTCGGCCTGTACGTTCTCTTTCTGGTGCTGTCACTGCTGGGCGGGTTCCAGAGCGCGGAGGCGGTCACCAGTCGACTCCAGTCGGTCACGCTGCTGGCGCTGGTGTACGTGATGCTGACGCTGGCGCTCAACCTCCAGTGGGGGTACGCCGGCCTCCTCAACCTCGGCGTGGCGGGGTTTGCGGCAGTCGGTGTCTACACGATGGCACTCCTGAGTCTCCCGGCCGACGGACTCGGACTGGGACTGCCGCTCCCGGTCGGGATACTCGGGGGGTTTCTGGCGGCGACGCTGCTTGGCGCGCTCGCGGCGCTCCCGGCCATCCGACTCAGGGCGGACTATCTGGCTATCGTGACACTCGCGTTCAGCGAGATTATCCGACTGCTGATCCGCTCGCAACCGGCCTCCGAGTTCACGATTGCCGGCCAACGACTCGGCACCGGCGGAACCGACTCGCTGGACCTGCCACCCAATCCGGTCAAGTCGCTGCTGTACGAGAACCCCGACCAGGGGGCGTTCGTCGCGGTGGAGAACCCGACGGTCATCGGTGACCGCCTGTTCACCGCGGGCGAGGCGGTCGGTTTCGGCCCCTCACTGGTCGAGCGGGTCGTCTACGCAGTGCTCATGCTCGCCGTGGCGCTGCTGTTTTACTGGCTACTCGTCCGGGTGGGTAACTCCCCGTTCGGGCGCGTGCTGAAGGCGATTCGCGAGGACGAACTCGTCGCCAGTTCGCTCGGCAAGGACACCCGGCGGTTCAAGATCATCGCGTTCGCGGTCGGCTGTGGTCTGATGGCACTCACCGGGATGCTCTGGCAGATGGAGGGCGGTGGGTCGACCGCTCCCACCACGTTCGAGCCCGAACTCACCTTCTTCGTGTTCGTCGCACTCATCCTCGGCGGCTCCGGGTCGAACACGGGCAGCGTCGTCGGCGGTATCGTCTTCGTGGCAGTGCTGCTCGAGGCGCCGAGTTTCATCCAGCGTATCGTGGACACCCAGTTCGGCGTCCCGTCGGCACCGGAGACGCTGTTCGACGCCTTCACCGGGGTCGACCCGTTTCTGGGCTACTTTCTCTCGGATACCAACATCTCCGCGCTCCGGTTTATCGTACTCGGGGCCGTGCTGGTCTACCTGATGCACAACCGACCGGAGGGTATCTTCGGCGGCCGGACGGAGATTGCGTCGCCGATTGACCTGTCCGACCGGTCCGGAACGGAGGGCGACGAGTCATGAGCGACAGCCGGCAGGTGGGAGCCGACCCAGACGGGCAGGCCGACGCGGAGTCGAACACCGACGAGACCGGGAACCGGCGGACCGCCGGGGAGACGATTCTCGCGGCCGAGGGCCTCCGGAAGTCGTTTGGCGGTATCACAGCGGTCGACGGGGTGGAGTTCGAGGTGGAGCGGGGGACCATCACCGGCCTCATCGGACCGAATGGGGCGGGCAAGTCGACGACGTTCAACCTCCTCACGGGGGTACACACACCGGACAGCGGTCGGGTCCGGTTCGACGGAACGGATATCACGGGCTGGCAGCCCGACAGAATCGCCCGGCAGGGGCTGGTCCGGTCGTTCCAGATTGCCCGCGAACTCGAGGATATGACCGTCATGGAGAACGTGATGCTCGCCCCGCCCGACCAGTTCGGCGAGGGGTTCTGGGCGTCGGTGTTGCCCGGATTCCGGGGGCGGGTCGCCCGCCAGGAGGCGGAACTCCGGGAGCGGGCCTGGGAGACACTGGCGTTTTTCGAACTCGACGACCTCGCCAACGAGCGGGCGGGTTCGCTCTCGGGGGGGCAGCGCAAACTGCTGGAGATGGCCCGCGTGCTGATGACCGACCCCGAGATGATACTGCTCGACGAGCCGATGGCCGGGGTCAACCCCACTCTGGAGGAGAAACTGCTCGACCGCCTCCACGAACTCCAGGAGCGTGGCTACACGTTCTTGCTCGTCGAACACGACATGGATGTCGTGATGAACCACTGTGACCCGATTGTCGTGCTCCACCAGGGGCAGGTGCTCGCGGAGGGTGGGCCACAGCTCGTCAGAAACGACGAGCGTGTCCTCGAGGCGTACCTCGGGGGGACGGTGGAGTCGTGAGCCTGCTCGCCATCGAGGGGCTCGACGCCGGCTACGGCGACCTGCAGGTGCTCTCCGATGTCGACATGGCCGTGGGCAGCGAGGAGTACATCGCAATCGTCGGCCCGAACGGGGCGGGCAAGTCGACGGTGATGCGGACCGTGTTCGGACTCGCCGACCACATGGACGGCGAGATACGGTTCGACGGCGAGGGGATACACGGACTCCGGCCCGACCAGGTGATCACCCGCGGGCTGAACTACGTGCCCCAGTCGGACAACGTCTTTCCGGGGCTGACCGTCCGCGAGAACCTGGAGATGGGGGCGTACATCCTCGACGAACTCCCCGAGGACCGCCTGGAGAGCGTCTACGACCGGTTTCCAATCCTGTACGAGCGGGTCGACCAGGCCGCGGGCTCGCTCTCGGGGGGCCAACAGCAGATGCTCGCCATGGGACGGGCGCTGATGCTCGACCCCGACCTGCTGTTGCTCGACGAGCCAAGCGCCGGGCTTGCCCCCGACCTCGTCGCGGAGACACTCGACCGGGTCGACCGCATCAACGACGCCGGCACCGCGGTGCTCATTGTCGAACAGAACGCGAAAGAGGCGCTCCGTCGGTGTGACCGGGGGTACGTGCTCGTCGACGGGGGCAATCGCTACGAGGACACCGGCGACGCACTGCTCACGAATCAACAGGTCCGCGAGGACTTCCTGGGTGGGTGAGTCCCGCAGGCGTCGGGGTCCTGTCGCACCCGGCAGTCAGCCCGAGATAACCTCGATTGTCTGAAGTGTCGGCCCGTCGTCACCGCTGCCCCACTCGTAGTACTCGTAGACCGGGGTGGCGACGCTGCCGTTCTCGTTGAACTCGAGCGGCCGGGAGACGCCGCTGTAGACGATGTCGTCACCGTTGGCGGCCATGTCGATACCCTCGACGAGGTTCGCCGCGGACACGTCCGCGCCGTCGCCAGCGGTGACCTCGGGAATCGCCGCCCCGATATCGGCCGGGTCGTCGCTGTCGGCGGCGACACGCGCCAGCGAGAGCACCGCCGCGGCGTCGTAGGACTCGCGCACGAAGATGCCGTCAGTATCCTCGCCGACCTGGTCGAGGTACGCATCCAGCCCGGTTGAGACGTCGTCGCTGATGCCGGGGCCGGTGCCCGTGACGTTCGAGAACGTCTCCACGTCCACGCCGGAGTTGGTCGGGAGTTCCGCATCCTGCAGGCCATCGGACACCACAATCGGCAGGTCTGGCTGGTCGAACCCCTCGTAGAAGTCCCGCATCAGGTTCTGTCCCTCCTCGGTAAAGGCGACGATGTACAGCATATCCGGGTCGGGGGCCAGCGCCGTCTGGAGCTGTGTGGTAAAGGAGTCGTTCGACGGGTCGATGGCCAGTTCCTCCTCGACGGTTCCGCCGGCGTCGGAGAAGGCCGCGGCGAACTCGCCGGTCAGACCACGACCGTAGGCGTCGTCGCGGCCGATTGTCGAGACGGAGTCCGCCCCGATGCGGTCCCGTGCGATGTTCGCCGCGACCTGACCCTGGAACGCATCCGAGGGGGCCGTCCGCCAGGTGAACGTCCCGTCGAGGTCCTCGTCGAGTGTCTCGTACTCCACGGCGGTGCTCGCCGGTGACATCTGTACCACACCCTCCTCGAGCGTGACGTTGTTCGCGACCGGGATGCTGACACCGGAGGCCAGTGCCCCGACGAACATCGGATAGCCCGCGTCCACGATCGCCTGCGCACCGTCCTGTCCCGCATCTGGGTTCGTCTCGGTGTCCTCGAAGCGGGTGTCGACCGACCAGTCCGTGTCACCCTCGGTTATCTGCTCGACAGCCCCCTCCGCGCCGCTCCGGATTGGCGGCCCGAGCGCCGAGAGCCCGCCGGTCACACCCATCAACAGGCCGAGCTGAATTTCGTTACTGCCGCTGTCACCAAGACAGCCAGCGAGTCCGGCAACGCTCGCCGCGCTGGCTGCACCGATTCCCCGTAGTACGTCTCGTCTTTCGATTCTGTCCTGCATCTCAGACGTACATTTGGCGACGAGATATATAAATCTCAATACCGTTATTTAAAACCTTCGGCGGGGCTGGCGCTCAGTTCTCGCGGTTGTGTTCGGTCACCCGGACGCCCTTCTCGGCGAGATATCGCATCCGCTTGCGGGCGAACTCCTCCTCACGGCTCCCCCGGGTGGCGAGGACGTGCATCCGGGCCCGGCCCGTCGGGCGCATCGTCCGGCCGGCCCGCTGGGTGCCCTGCCGTCGGGAACCGCCAAGCCCCGAGGCGACGATGGCCACCTCAGCGCTGGGCAGGTCGATCCCCTCGTCGCCGACGCGCGAAACCACCAGCGTCCGGCGCTGTCCCTCGCGGAACTGCTCGAACAGTTTCTCCCGGCGGTGGTGGGGCATCTCGCCGCTGATAAACGGGACGTCGAGCGCGTCGGCGTAGGCCTGTCCCTGGTCGAGATACTCGACGAAGACGAGCGCCTGTTGCTCGCCCGCGTCCGCGAGCAGTGCCTGGACCTCCGCGAGTTTCGCCGGATTGGTCGCCGCCAGTTGCCGGCGCTCGTGGCCTGTCGCGCTGACGTACTGGTTCTGGCTGTCCTCGTCGTCCCAGGGGACGT
>JAQCNG010000306.1 GCA_028275145.1 Halovenus sp.
GGGCTCTGGAAGAAACACGCACACGTCTACGAGTTTCTCCGGTCGGGCCAGTGTTTCGCCGCGCTCACCGACTCCGGCAGTATGCAGGAGGAGTTGAACCACATCGACGAGACAATCTGTCTCACCGCCCGGTTCAGCACGGACCGGCCCGAGACTGTTTTCGACGCGAACACGAACCTGCTCGTTCCGCCCATCTCGGGACAGTTCGTGCGCGAGACCGTCGAGTACGTCGCGGACACCGACCCCATCCGCACGCGGCTACAGTCCGGGGAGAGCCTGTACGGGCAGAACGTCGGCGACCGAATCGTCGAGTTCCTCGCGGACCGCCGACACGAGGACACCTTCGAGTGGGCACACGAACGTCTGGGGTTCGGCCAACAGAGCGACGACACGTTCGAGTATCTGTGAGTTCGGCCCGGTTCAGAGCAACTCGGCGAGCGCCTCCCGGTGGAATCTGATCGCCCGCTCGCGGTCCAGTTCCGGATAATCGGGGTTGGTGACCACCCCGTTCGAGTCGACCGCGCTGTCGGCGATTGCGGCCGCGCGGTGGGCCGGTTGCACCTCCGGGTAGGGCCGGACCTGCTCGTATCCTGTGACGAACGCCGCCCGCAGAGGTGCCGGGTGGTCACTGTACCAGCGAGCGACCAGATACTCAGCCTTTGCCGCCGCGAGCGCCGGCGCGGCGGCGAGCGGTGCCTCCCAGTCGAGAATCGCGGTCACCTGTCCGTCGGCAAAGAGCGCGTTCCCGGGTCGGAAGTCCCAGGGGAACAGACGGGGGGTGGGTGGTCGCCGGCGGGACTGGCCGGCGAACAGCGCCTGTAACTCCCCGCGTATCGGGTCGAACTCCGACGGGAGATTCGCGAGCGCCGCCCGTCCGTACTCGGTGAACCACCCGCGCCAGTCGTCTGACTGGGCCACCAGTTGGCCGTCGTCGACGGTGACGGTCCCGTACCCCCCGAACCGGAACTCCTCGTGTAGTCTCCCGAGATACGCCCCGAACTTGCGCGAGAGCGCCCGCTGCCGTGTGCTGTCCAGTCCCGCGAACCGCTCGTGGAGGTCCTCACCCGGAACGTACGCGGTAATCATGAACGCGACACCGCCGGTGGTGCCGGCGGCGAGTACCGGCGGAACCGGAACGCCCGCTCGCTCCCGGATCCGCGCCAGCAACATCGACTCGGTCCGGAGCCATCGCTGTTCGGTACACACCTGGAGCACCACCGGCGGGTGGTCGTCGAACCGGACGACTGCGGTCTGTTTGCGGTTGCCACGGGCGAGCGCCTCGACGCTCCGGGGTCGCTCTGTGGTGACCGAATCGAGCGCCGCTCTCGCGGCACGCCGGTAGACCCCCGTCTCGAACAGTCCAGTGCCGTCTGTCACTGTCGCCCCGCGAGCAGCGAGTCGAGTGCACCGATCGATTCGAGAACGTGGTCGGGGCTGTACGGCTCCGCACCCTCTCCGTTACTCAGCCAGGCCACCGGGAGGCCCGCGTTGTGCGCACCCGCGACGTCGTAGGCGAGGGAGTTTCCGACGAACAGCGCCCTGTCGGGGGTGGTCTCCAGCGCGTCGAGCGCGCGGTCGAACGGGGCCGCGTGTGGCTTGCGCCGAGGCAGGTCGAACGCGTACACCCGCGTCTCGAACCGGTCGGTGATGCCGAGGGCGTCGAGTTTCGTCCGCTGGCGACGCTCCGGACCGTTCGTGACCAGACCCACCGCCCCCGCAGCGGTTGCACTGTCCAGTGCCGTCTCCGCGCCGGCCCTGAGCGCAACCTGACTGTCGTCGACAAGGTCGGTCAGCGCCTCCGCGAGCGCCAGCGTATCCACCCCCGTGCGGTCGTGCTGTGCCGCCAGACGGGCGAACCCGGCCCCGATGTACCCGACCCGGTCGTCGTGGTCCGGTGGTCCCCGCAGTGTGGCCCAGAGCGACTCCGATTTCCCGAACGGTTCGACACCCACACGCTCGAATGCGCTCTGGTAGATGCGGTCCGTATCCTGTGTGCGCCGACACAGCGTCCCATCGAGGTCGAACAACACGGCGTCGAACGGTGTCACAATACTAGCTTGGCCGACACGGGCAAAAACCTCCTGCACTGGCGTTCGCGGCGAGTAGCGCAGCGTTCAAGTCCACCGTTCCGTACGTTCGAACAAATGACCTGGACGCGCAGGGGGGCTCTGGCGGCGGGTGTCGCGGCACTCGCTGGCTGTTCCCGGAGCACCGAGCAGACGACCCGGGGCCCACTCGAGGCGGGCGACGCGGATGCCACGGTCGGGTTCGTCGGGGACGTCATGCTCGGGCGGAGTGTGAACGACCACTGGGTCGACGGCGACCCCCAGGGGGTCTGGGGCTCCACGCTCGACCGACTGCAATCGCTGGACGGGTTGGTCCTCAATCTGGAGTGCTGTGTCTCCGAGCATGACCGTCGCTGGCCCGAAAAGGGCTACTACTTCCGGGCAGACCCAACCTTCGCGGTGCCGGCACTCCGGGCGGCAGACGCCTCTGTTGTCTCTCTGGCGAACAACCACATCCTCGATTTCCGTGTGCCCGCGCTCGCGGACACCCGGGCACACCTCGACGCGGCCGGCGTGGCACACGCCGGGGCGGGGATGGACCGGTCGGAGGCGTTCGA
>JAQCNG010000058.1 GCA_028275145.1 Halovenus sp.
TTCGACTGTCCGGACGGCACCACCGTCGAGGGCGAGCGCGAGGACGCAATCGAGCATCTGATACAGTTGGCAGACCAGCGCGGGAGCGAGACGGTGTTCGTCTCGACGGACTTCGAGAAGGGCGAGCAACTGCTGAACGCATTCGGCGGGGTCGCCGGCATCCTGCGGTACTCGACCGGCGTCTGAACCCCGGCCTGCGATACTCGACCGGGCCGACACGCGCTCGCCGGCGAAGCGAGGGGGTTTTCTACCAGGCCACCACACCGGAGACACATGCACCTGCTGGTGACGGGCGGTGCGGGATTCATCGGCGGTCACCTGGCCGAGGCGTTCGTCGCCGATGGCCACGACGTGGTCGTGCTGGATTCGCTTGACCCGTTCTACGACGTTCGCATAAAGAGACACACAATCGAGCGGTGCCGCGAGCAGGCCGAAACCGGCGACGGGAGTTACCGGTTCGTCGAGGGAGATATCCGCGAGCGAGCCGATATCGAGACGGCAATCGAGGAGACGGACGTCGTCTTCCACCAGGCGGCCCAGGCCGGCGTCCGGGGGAGTGTCGACGAGCCACGGCGCTACAACGAGGTCAACGTCGACGGCACACTGAACATCCTCGATGCGGCCCGGACACACGACATCGGGCGGGTGGTCTGTGCCTCCTCGTCGTCGGTGTACGGCAAGCCCCGGTCGCTGCCCTACGACGAGGAGCACCCGACCACGCCGGTCAGTCCCTACGGCGCGTCGAAACTCGCGAGCGAGCGCTACGCCTGTGCCTACAGCGAGGTGTACGACCTCTCGGCGGTCGCCCTGCGGTATTTCACCGTCTACGGGCCCCGGATGCGCCCGAACATGGCCATCTCGAACTTCGTCTCGCGGTGTCTGAACGGCGAACCACCGGTCATCTACGGCGACGGCACACAGACCCGGGATTTCACCTACGTCGACGACGTGGTGGCGGCCAACCGGGCACTGCTCTCGACCGGCGCCGCCGACGGCGAGGCCGTCAACGTCGGCAGCACCGACAACATCGAGATACAGACACTCGCGACGGAGATCCGGGATATGCTCGCGCCCGACCTCGACCTGGTCTACGACGAGCGCCACGACGCCGACGCCGAACACACCCACGCCGACACGAGCAAGGCCGCCGACCTGCTGGGGTACGAACCCACCCACACCATCCGCGAGGGGGTCACCGCCTTTGTGGAGTGGTACCGCGAGAACCGCGACTGGTACGAACCGCTCGTGCGCGCATCGTAGCTAGTACGGCCCCGAACTGTCGTCCGGCCCCGAACTGTCGTCCGGCCCCGAACTGCTGTCGTCGCCGTACGGGTCCGAACCGCCGTCGTCGTCGCCCCCGTCGAGTGCGGCGTCGAGCGAATCGGAGACGGCCGCGACAACCTCCGACATCGACCCGGCGTCGCCCGGGTCGACCAGTTCGCCGTCGACGACGAACGATGGAGTGGCCCTGACACCGGCGTCCAGGCCGCGGGCCTTGTCGCGCTCGACGACCGACTGGTGGGTGCGCTCTGCCCCGGCCGTCTCGATTGCGTCGGCGTCGAGGTCCAGATCCGACGCGAGTTCGCCAAACAGCGCCGGCCCCTCCGACTCGAGTCGCCCCTGATTCGCGAACACGGCGTCCACGAATGCCCAGAACGCGTCGGTGCCGTGCCGGGCGAGCGCCTCGCGGGCGGCGCTCGCAGCCTGTGCGGCGTCCGTGCCGGTCACCACGAAATCACGGTGTTCGTACCGGATCTGTTCGGTCTCGATGTACTCGGCCTCGAGTTCGGGAAGCCCGTTCTGCACGTAGTTCCGGCAGGCCGGGCAGCCGAGGTCCTCGTACACCTCGAGTGTCACTGCCGCCTCGGGGTCGCCCCGCACCGGCACCGACGACGCTGTCGTCTCGGCGCTGTCGTCCCCGCCGCCGTCGGTGTCGTCTCCGCCGCTGGTGCTCTCGTCTCCGCCGCCGTCGGTGTCGTCTCCGCCGCTGGTGCTCTCGTTTGCGTTCTGGTCGTCGGTGTTCTCGCCACCGCTCCCCTCCGTGTCGTCCCCGGAGTCACCGGAGAGACAGCCCGCGAGTGTGGCCGTCCCCACCGCCGCGGCGAGGAGCAGTCGTCGTCTCGTCGGTTTGTCGCTCGTCCGTTCCATGTGCGGATTGTGGGGTTTGACCCTGAAAATCCGTTCGACGGCGGTCCGAGTGAACGCTTTTAGTGTCGGGCGCGCCAACGTCCGTGTATGAGTCTCGACGACCATGCCGAGGAACTCGCCTCCGACCTCGGGGTCGACACCCAGGAGGTCAAGCGGAAACTCGAGAAGATGGCCGAGTACAACGTCCCGATGTCGGAGGCCAAACAGAGCGTCCGGCGGGACTACGGCGACGAGGGGGGCGGAACGTCGGTCCCGACGAAAAACGTCGCCGAGATAACAACCGACGACAGCAACGTCGGTGTGACCGGCCGGGTGCTCTCGGTCGGCAAGCGCTCTATCCAGTACAGCGGCGAGCGCAGCGTCATCTTCGAGGGGGAACTGGCCGACGAGAGCGACAGGATATCCTACACCGCGTGGGAGGATTTCGGTCTCGGACCCGGCGAGACAGTCCAGATTGGCAACGCCGGTGTCCGCGAGTGGGAGGGCGACCCCGAGTTGAATCTCGGCGAGTCGACCGACATCGAGCGCGTCGCCGAGTCGCTGTCGGTCCCCTACGAGGTTGGCGGCGAGGCGTCGCTCGCGGAGCTCGAACCGGGCGACCGGGGTGTGGCAGTCGAGGTCAGCGTCCGCGAGTGCGAGCAGAAGACAATCGACGGCCGTGACGGTGAGACGGAGATTCTCAGCGGCGTCCTCGCGGACGAGACCACCCGTCTCCCCTTTACTGACTGGCAGCCACGCCCACAGGTCGAGGAGGGCACGCCGGTCCGCATCGAGAACGCCTACATCCGGGAGTTCCGCGGTGCACCGTCGGTCAACATCTCCGAGTTCTCGACGGTCACCCCCCTGGAGGAGCCGGTGGCCGTCGCCGAGTCTGCGCCCCGCTACGAGGTCAGGGAGGCGGTCGAGTCCGGCGGTCTGTTCGATGTCGAACTCGCGGGGAACGTGGTGGGGGTCAGGGACGGGTCGGGGCTGATAGAGCGCTGTCCGGAGTGTGGCCGGGTCGTCCAGAGCGGCCAGTGTCGGGCCCACGGCGCAGTCGAGGCCGAGGACGACCTCCGTGTGAAAGCGATTCTCGACGACGGTACCGGCACCGTCACGGTGGTGCTCGACGAGGAGCGCACCGCCGAGATATACGGCGGGGGCATCGACGCGGCCCGCGAACACGCCCGCGACGCGATGGACCGCGAGGTGGTGGCCGACGACATCCGGGAGGAACTCGTCGGGCGAGCGTTCCGCGTCCGCGGCGCGCTGTCGGTCGACGACTTCGGCGCAACGCTCAACGCCACAACCTTCGAGGCCGACGGGGCCGACCCCGTCGAGCGTGCGACACAGCTCCTCGAGGAGGCCGAGGCATGAGCGACGACCCCGGCCAGCGCGAGGTGGCCTACCGGCTCTTCGCCACCGAGTACGACGACGCCAACTACACATACTCCGAGAGTAACGAGGAGCGCGCGCCGAACTACGTGATCACGCCGACGGGAGCGCGGGTCAACCGGTTGTTCGTCGTCGGCGTGCTCACGGAGGTGGAGGCCGTCAGCGAGAACACGCTCCGGGGGCGTGTGGCCGACCCGACCGGCGCGTTCGTCCTGTACGCAGGCCAGTACGAACCCGACGAGCAGGCGACCCTGGAACAGACCGACCCGCCCGCCTTTGTCGCGGTCACGGGAAAGACAGACACGTTCCAGCCCGACGACGGCGACCAGGTGTACACCTCCATCCGGCCGGAGAGTATCAACACCGTCGACGCCGAGACGCGCGACCGCTGGACGGTCCAGACCGCCGAGCAAACGCTCAGTCGGGTGGGGCACGTGGCGACGGCGCTCTCGACCGGTCTCGCCGGCGGTGACCTGCGCGAGGCGCTCGCGGACCGGGGCGTCGACCCGGCGCTCGCCGACGGCATCCCCAGGGCGCTCGCACACTACGACACCACACCGGCGTATCTGGATGGACTCCGCACACTGGCGCTCGATGCGGCCCGTGTGGTCGCCGGGGCCCGCGACGAGGTCCGGGGGATGACCGCCGCGCCGGACGACCCCGGCGAGGTGACTGCCGCCGAACTCGTCGCCGCGACACCCGACACGGACGCGGACCGACCGGCACGCGACGAGTCCGGGTCCGACACGGCCACCGGCGGGGCCAGGTCCGACACGGCGGAGGCCGGGTCGACCACGGGCGGTGCGGAACCGGAGACGACCGTCGACTCCGGAACGGCGGCCGAATCCGAGGCGACCACCGACGCCACAGTCTCGACCGAACCCGGGGCGACCGTCGACTCCGGAACGGCGGCCGAACCCGAGGGAACCGCCGGTTCCGAGGGAGAGTCAGAACCGGAGACCACGTCCGAAACCGGAGAGCCAGAGACTGCGCCCGGGGTCGGGACAGAACCCGAGGACGGTGCCGACGACCTCGCCGTGGAGACGGGCACGAACGACGAGGACCTGGGCGAGTTCGACTCGGGCGAGTTCGAACTGCCCGACGAGGTCCGCGAGGAGGTCGAGGAGGCCGAGGAGGAGTTCGGCACCACCTTCCAGAGCGGAACAGAGGTCGAGGAACCGGGCGAGGCGGACATACAGACCCCGGAGGCCCAGACAGCAGCGGACCCCGATGAGACACCGGCGGACACCACGGCTGCCGACACGGGAACGCCGGCAGACGCCGGGACGGCCGCCGACGCGAGTCCGGAGGAGTCAGCCGCCACAGAGCCGGCCGAGACAGAGCCGGCCGATGCCGGTGAGTCGGCCGACGAGAGAAGCGAATCCGTCGAGGACCCACAGGCTGCGGTGCTCGCGGTGATGGAGGAACTCGGCGACGGGGACGGGGCCGACCGGGCGGCGGTGGTCGAGGAGACGAGAGACCGCCACGGGTTCGCCGAGGAGGCAGTCGAGGAGGCAATCCAGGATGCACTGATGGATGGTAAGTGTTACGAACCCGACGAGAGTTCGCTGAAACCGATCTGAGGGGATGGTCGTCGAACCAGTTCCGGGCGCGCCGGCGGCGACCGCAGAGCTGGACAGCGAGCGGGCGCTGGTGGTCGCGGACTACCACGCCGGCATCGAGCGGACGCTCAGACGGGACGGGGTCGAACTCAACGACGGGGCCGACGGGCGGCGACGACGGCTGCTGGGACTGCTCGGGGAGACCAACCCCGACAGACTCGTTGTGCTCGGCGACCTGGTCTCCAGTATCGGCGAGCCACAGGGCTCCGAGCGGGCGGAGCTGGCGGACCTGCTGGCGGCGCTGTCGATTCCGACGACGCTGGTAAAGGGTAACCACGACGGCGATATCCGGGCCGCGCTGGATGACCTCGACGTCGAGGGGGTCAGCGTGACACCGTCCTCGGGAGTTCGGCTCGGACCGGTCGGGTTCGCCCACGGCCACACCTGGCCCGACGCCGACGTGCTCGGGGCGGAGGTGGTCTGTGTCGGCCACGAGCACCCGCTGGCGCGTCTGACCGACACCGTTGGCGGTGGCCGGCGCGAACGGGTCTGGTTGCGGGGCAGTCTCGACCCGACGCCGTTCGAGCAACACGGCACGGACCTCGGCGATTGGATTGAGGCTGACCTCGTCGTGTTCCCGGCGTTCAACAACCGCTCCGGCGGGACACAGGTCAACCGCACCGGGGAGGGGTTTCTCTCGCCGTTTCTGCCGGCCGCACTCGACGGCGGTGAGGCGTATCTGCTCGACGGGACGCGGCTCGGCCCCTACGACCGTCTGTAGCTCAGTTGTCGAAACCGTTCTCGCCCGCCGTGTCCTCGCCACTGTCGGGCGTCGAGACGCTCTCTGGCAGACCGATCTCGTCGAGGTCGGTGGCCGGTTGCTGGCTGTCCTCTACAGGCGGAACAGGCCGAGTGCCTCGGGGTCGTACGGAAGACGGAGTCTTCCGTGATGACGAGACGCTCCGCGTCTCGAACCACTTGACCCCGAGGCGGTTCACCGCGACAGTATCGCTCATCGACGGGGGGACCCACTCGTCGGTCCTTGTTTCACTGGTGGTGAAAAGCGCCTTCAGCATCCGCATAAAGCTCTCTGAGTGTGACAGATATCTGTTATTCCTGTGCCGGCCACCCACGGCCCTGCCTGCGTGCGGTGACCCTCCACAACGGTTAATGCGGTGCCGGGCGAGGAGAGGGGTGTAATGGATTTCGGACTCGCGGAGAGAACGGCACTGGTGACCGGAGGCGGCGGACGCATCGGGGGCGAGGACTGTCGCGTGCTGGCCGCCGAGGGTGCGGAGGTGGTCGCGCTGGATATCAGCCTCGATGCCGCCGAGCGGGTCAGCGAGGAGATAAACAGCGGCGACTACGCCGGGACTGCACACGCCATCGAGTGTGACCTCACCGACCGCGAGGATGTCGCGAGTACCGTCGAGGCGCTCGAGACGGAGACCGGTGGGATCGACATTCTCGTGAACAACGCCGGGATGGTCGACGCCCGCGGCAGGGTCGAGGAGTTCGACGACGACACCTGGGACCGGGACGTGTCGGTCAACATCACCGGCGCGTACAACATCACCCGCCAGGTCTACCCCCACATGAAAGACCGCGAGTGGGGGCGTATCGTCAACATGTCCTCGATGGCCGGCTGGCAGGGCGGCTTCGGACAGCTCTCGTACGCCGCCACGAAGGCCGCGCTCATCGGCTTCGGAAAGACACTCGCGCTGGAGGGGGCACAGCACGGTGTCACCTCGAACGTCATCGCGCCGAGCATCGTCGTGGGTCAACTCGCGGACCTGCCAATCGAACAGCTCGAACAGATGGACGAACACTTCGCACGTATCGCCCGGGCCACACCCATGCGCGAACTCGGCCGCGAGGCCGACGTCGCCAACCTGGTGGCCTACCTCTGCTCGGAACAGGCCAGTTACGTCACCGGCCAGGTGGTCGGTGTCACCGGCGGTATCGACCTCTTTACGTTCTGAGCGGCCCTAGCGTCTGGGTGTCGTATCTGGCCTGTCGACGCGTCACCGTTCGAAGTACAGGTGGTGATGGCTCCGACAGTCGGGGTTGAACGAGGCCCCACAGGCAGGGCAGTCGTCGCCGGCGTCGAGGTACGTCTCGACGGAGAGTGTCGTCCGGCAGACGCCACACAGCACCGCCTGCTCGTCGAACTGCCCACGGGAGAGGCGGTCCGTCTCGTGGGCCGTCGTCTCGGCGTGACACGCCGCACACGGGTAGTAGGTGTCACAGCAGGCAAACCGGAGCGCGACGATGTCGGCTCGGTCGTGCCAGTGGCGACAGCGGGTGTCGTCGTCGACAGCGACACCGCAGAGCGGAACCGTGAACCGGTCGTCTGTCTCCGGTGGGCTGGTCGTTCGGCAGGCCGCCGCGTCCCGGTCGGACTCCTCCATATCCACAGACCACGCGCCGAGCAGGCCTGACTCTGTCGCCGAGCCGTCGGAGATTTAGGTGTCGGCGTCCAGATACACGGCGATGGACAGTCGGCCGAACGTTGTCCTGGTGGTGCTCGATACCGTGCGTAGTGACCACGTTCACGGGTACGACCGGGAGACAATGCCGGCGTTCGAGCGGTTCGGGGCCGACGCCACGACGTTCACCGACGCGGTTGCCCAGGCGGCCTGGTCGGTTCCGGCACACGCCTCGCTGTTCACCGGGGAGTACCCCGAGACACACGGGGCGACGACGTTACGCCCGGTGTTCCGGGCAGAGCCGACACTGCCGGGCCTGCTCGCCGACGCGGGCTACGGGACCTACGCCGTCTCCCCCAACCAGTACGTCCGGCCGGGGCTCGGCTTCGGCCGGGGGTTCGACAGGTTCGAGCGACTGACGGGGCCGAGCGTGCCACAGTCGCTCGTCGACCTGGTCGGTCCAGCCCTCAACCGGGTGACGAGCAGTCCCACACGGCGCTGGCCGGAGCGTCTGCTCAACGCCGTCCGGGCCCGCTACGGCACGACGACAGACCTTTCCTCACCGCCAGGGTACCCCGTCGCCGACCGGGTCGACGACCTGTTGCGGGCGGGGTCGCGCCCGTTTTTTCTCTTCGTCAATCTCTTCGACGCACACCTGCCCCGCTCGCCGGCACCCGAACACCTCGACCGGTTCGTCGACGACACGCTCGCGGACGCCCCGGTTGTGACGAACGAGCGGGCCCACAAGTTCGGGTCGGGCATGGACGAGCGGGGACTCGCACGGATGCGGCAGCTCTACGATGCGGACCTCCGGACGCTCGACGACCAACTCGACGCGCTGCTCGAGACGCTGTCGCGGGCCGGCGTTCTCGAGGAATCGCTGGTCGTGCTCGTCTCTGACCACGGCGAGCATCTCGGCGAGTTCGGACTGGTCGGCCACCAGCACAGCGTCTTCGAGAGTGTCGTCTCGGTGCCGCTCGCGGTGCAGTTCCCCGGCGGCGGGCCCGACACGGTGACCAGCCAGGTCGAGACGCGGCGGGTCTTCCACACGATTCTCGACGAGACGGGTGTCGGGGCCTACCCGGAGCGGTCGCTCGCGTCCGGCGGGGCCGACCCGGTGGCACGCGGGGCGTTCTACACACCGATGGTCGACATCGAGGCGCTGGTCTGGCACGACCGGGTCCGGTACGACCGGGGGTTGCTGGGCGAACCCCTGTTCTTTGCCCGGACCGGTGACCACAAACTCGTCCGGTTCGACGGCTCGGAGTGGCTGTTCCCGCTCCCCGAGGGGCGTGGTGACTCGCTGTCCCGGGCGGACGGCCGGCGCGCCTACGGGCGTCTTTCGACCCGGTGACACTGCCAGTTGCTCGACACGGGATGCAGTCAGCGGGAGACGGCGCGTCTCTCGGGGGACAGCACAGCGACACGCTTTTTTCCACCCGGCCAGCACTGAGGCACAATGTCACTGTTTCCGGCCGAGATGGAGAGCGAGCGACTGCGATACGAGCACGTCAGTCCGGAGACACTCGACCCGCTCGACCTCTACGAACACGTCAGAGCGGACGCACCACACATCGACGAGATAACCCGGTACGTCTCATGGGACCCCTACGAGCACCCCAAACAGGCCGTCGACTGGATCGAACAGTGTGGCGACGCCTTCGAGAGCCAGGAGAGCGCGACCTACGCCATCTACCCGACAGAAGCCGACGAGGCCGGCGAGTTCGCCGGGTTCGCCGGTCTGCACCCCGACTGGGACCGCAGAGTCGCCACCATGGGGACGTGGCTGCGCAAGCCGTTCTGGGGTCGGGGCTACTCCGGGGAGCGCGCGGCGCGGATGCTCGAACTCGCCTTCGACCGCCTCCACCTCGAGGTGGTCACCGTCTCGCACGACCCGGCGAACGACAACTCCCGGCGGGCCATCGAGCGGTACGTCGACCGGTTCGGCGGTCGCAAAGAGGGCCACATCCGAAACGATATCGTCATCAACGGGGAGCCGAGAGACTCGGTCAGATACAGCATCTCCCGCGAGGAGTGGGCAGAGCGGTAGCCGGCCGTCGGGGCTGTCCCGCGCTCGCGACTGCCGCCGACCGACCCCTGGGGTCTGTTCCCCGCTCGACGGTCGGTCACCCCTGTCTCGCGCTCCGCTGGGGACGAGTACCGGCACCGGGCGGGGCCGGAGCGACCACAAGATATATTCGGCTCTCAGCGAGAGATGTGACAGTATCGTGGTGACCGTCAAGTGAGCGGACCGTCACCCGCCCTCCAGACACGAGCACGCCGCGCCAGAGAGCGACTGAACCCGGTGTGGAAGCGGGTTCGAGCGCGGTTCACAGTCGACACCAGAGCGCTGGCGGCCGTCCGTATCCTGCTGGGTCTGACCCTGCTCGGTGACCTCCTGTACCGTGCGGGCTATCTGGAGTTTTTCTACACAGACAGCGGCGTCTACCCGCTGTCGGCCGCCGAGGTGACCTACACCCAGTACAACGGGTGGTCGCTGCATCTGCTCTCGGGTGAGCCGTGGGTTCAGGGGTTGCTGTTCGTCGTGGCGGGGCTGTTCGCCGTGGCGTTCGTGCTCGGCTACCGGACCCGACTGGTCGGACTCGTCTCGCTGGTGTTGCTGTTCTCGCTGCACGGCCGGAATCCGGCGGTGCTCAACGGCGGTGACCGCCTGTTCCGGGTGCTCCTGCTGGTCGCGCTCACGACGCCGCTCGGTGAGCGCTGGTCTGTCGACGCGCTCCGGCGCGGAACTGCCCGGAGAACGGTCGCCAGTTTCGGAACCGCCGCGCTCCTCGCCCAGCCACTGGCCGTGTTCTCGGCGAACGCCATCGAGAAACACGAGGGCCAACACTGGTACACCGGGGACGCACTGGAGATTGCGATGCGAAACGACACGATGACAATCCTCCTGGGGGACAGACTCGCCGAGTTTCCCGCGCTGATGACACTGCTCAACTACGGCTGGATAACGCTGCTCGCGGGCTCTCTCGTGCTCCTGTTTCTCCCGGTCGGTCGGGTGCGTGCGCTCGCGGCGCTCGCGTACCTGAGTGCGTTCACCGGCATGGCACTGACCCTCTCGGTGGGTGTGTTTCCCTACGTGCTGGCCGCGTCGGTGTTCGCGTACCTCACGACACCGTTCTGGGACCTGCTGGCCCGGCCGGTGCCGTCGTCCTGGCGCGAGCGGGTGCCGGATGCCGACCAACTGGGCCCGCTGGGTCGACCACCACTGGAACAACGCCTCCTGTCGTGGCTCCGGAGCGCCGACCACGGCTCCGTCGCAGGGTACACCGTCGCGTACGCCCGCTCGCTGCTGACCATGGTGGGACTGGTCGTCTTTGTCTGGATTCTGCTGTTCACCGCGGTGGACGTCGGCGGCTACGACGTGCCGGGGGCCGACAGCCACGTCGACCAGCAGGACTGGGGGCTGTACGCGCCGGACCCCTCGGACGGGTACGCCTGGTTCGTCACCGAGGTAGAACTCCAGAACGGTTCGACGCTCGACCTGGACGACGGCGGGCCGGTCACGTTCGACCGCCCCGCCGATTCCGCCGACGAGTACGACACCTTCCGCCACCGGAAGTACCTCCAGGCCGTTCGCAGGTCCGGAGCGGGCAGTTCAAACGGTGCCATCGCAAAGAGCTACGCGAACTGGGGCTGTGACCGGGCGACGACAACCTACGGCGAGAGCGTCGAGAAGGTGACCCTCTACCGGATGTACCAGCCAAGTCCGCTCGACGGCACCTACGAGCACCCACCGACGAGAGCGCTGGTCGTCGGGAAGTTCTGCGACACCTGAGCGGTCCAGACGGACGTGGTCGTCACGCCACCGCCGTTCCCGTCGATTCCCACCCCGAACGGCCGACGCTCCGTCCGACCCCGGGGACCGTTCGTATATCTCCAAGCGTAGAGTTGGATTACTCCAAGAAACTGGTATGTGCGGGAGGACCGTAGAAACGAGCAATGACAGACGACGGTCCGACAGCGGATGCCCCTGGAGACGGGAGACGGGCGGTTCGGCTCTCCGTGCCGGAGATGGACTGCCCGTCGTGTGCAGGAAAGGTCGAAAAGAGTCTCGACCGGGTCGACGGCGTCGGCGAGGTCGACACCCGGCCGACGGCGGGCGTGGTCAGCGTGGGCTACGACGGCGACCGGGCCGGCGAATCAGACGCAATCGAGGCAATCGAGCGGGCGGGCTACGAGGTCACCCAGAGCGGTTCGGACACGGGTCAGGATGTCGACATCGCCCCGCCGTCGGCGGTGTGGACTGGGCGGCGCGCGCTGACGGCCTGGGCCGGAGCCGCGTTTCTCGTGGCGGGACTGGCCCTCGAGTTCCTGCTCACCGGCCTGAACCGGGGTCTTGGAACACCGCTATCGCTCTCGGTCGCGGACCTGGCGCTGCTGGGAGCGGTCCTGACGAGCGGCGCGCCGGTCGTCCGGGGCGGTCTGCAGTCGGCCCGGGCCCGGAGTCTCGACATCGACCTCCTGATGGGAACGGCCATCATCGCCGCAACCGGCGTCGGACTGTACATCGAGGCCGCGACGCTCGCGGTGCTTTTCAGCGTCGCCGAGTTGCTCGAACAGTACGCGATGGACCAGACCCGGGACTCGCTGCGGGAACTGCTGGCGCTCGCGCCCGAGGAGGCGACCGTCCGCAGCGACGGTCAGGAGCGGACCGTCCCGGTCGACGAGGTGGCGGTGGGCGACACCGTCGTCGTGCGGCCGGGCGAGAAAATCCCGGTCGACGGGGTCGTCAGCGAGGGCGAAAGCGCTGTCGACCAGTCGCCTATCACCGGCGAGAGCGTCCCGGTCGACCGGGGGCCCGGTGACGAGGTGTTTGCGGGCACGTTCGCCCAGGAGGGGTATCTCGAACTCGAGGCGACAACCGACGCCGAGGGAACGACGCTCGCCCGCATCATCGACCTCGTGGGCGAGGCACAGGCCGAGACCACCGAGACCGAGCAGTTCGTCGACCGGTTCGCGGCCTACTACACGCCCGGTGTGGTGGTGCTCGCGGTGCTGACCGCCGTCGTGCCGCCGCTTCTGGTCGACGGGAGCGCGACTGTCGG
Source organism: Halovenus sp. (assembly GCA_028275145.1). Classification (GTDB taxonomy): domain Archaea; phylum Halobacteriota; class Halobacteria; order Halobacteriales; family Haloarculaceae; genus Halovenus. Next base: position 12,580 of record JAQCNG010000058.1, read on the forward strand.
TGTGGCGGGCGTGACCCACACCTTCGCCGGAGAGCCACTGACGTGGTTCGTCCGGGGGCTGACACTGCTCGTCATCGCCTGTCCCTGTGCCTTCGTCATCTCGACGCCGGTCAGTGTGGCGTCGGGGGTCACCGCCGCCGCGCGCAACGGCGTACTGGTGAAAGGCGGCACCCACCTGGAGGCGATGGGTGGGGTCGACGCCATCGCCTTCGACAAGACCGGAACGCTGACGAAGGGTGAACTGACCGTGACCGACGTTGTTCCCGCGGCGGACGCCTCGGAGACCGAGGTGCTCCGGTACGCCGGGGCGCTGGAACACGGGAGCGACCACCCCATCGCCGACGCCGTCCTCGACCGGGCCGGGCAGACTGGGGCGACACTCCCCGAGGTTTCGGAGTTCGAGACGCTCACCGGCCGCGGTGTGCGTGCCCGTGTCGACGGTCAGACCTACTACGTCGGCAAGCCCGCGCTGTTCGGCGTCGGCGGCGAGACGGTCACCGACGGCGGCGAGACGGCTCCCGGTGCCGGGCGTGGAGAGCGACGCGACGACCACCGGACACCGTCCGGGGGCGAGGGGTCGGCCGGCCCGGTCGCCGGAGACGATATCGCCCACTCGCTGTCGGCGACAGAGCGGGACGCTATCGAGCGCCTCCAGCGCGAGGGCAAGACCGTAGTGCTCGTCGGAACGCGGTCGAGGGTCGTCGGTATCCTCGGAATCGCGGACGAGATTCGGCCGGAGGCCGCCCGGACCGTCGAGGCGTTGCACCGACTCGGCGTCGCCCCGCTGGTGATGCTCACCGGAGACAACGAGGGGACCGCCCGGGCGGTGGGGGACGAACTCGGCATCGACGAGCACCGCGCCGAGTTGCTCCCCGAGGAGAAAGTCGAGGCGGTCGAGAAACTCGAACGGGAGCACGGCGCGGTGGCGATGGTCGGCGACGGGGTCAACGACGCGCCCGCGCTGGCCGCGGCCTCGGTGGGCGTGGCGATGGGTGCGGCGGGCACCGACACGGCAATCGAAACCGCAGACATCGCGCTGATGGGTGACGACCTGGGGACAGTGCCGTACCTCCACGGACTGGCCGGCAAAGCCAGAGGCGTCATCCGGCAGAACATCTGGAGCAGTCTCGGCGTGAAACTGCTGCTGGCGATTGGCGTTCCCTTTGGCTACGTCAGCGTCGCCGTCGCCGTTCTCGTCGGCGATATGGGCATGAGTCTCGGGGTCACCGGCAACGCCATGCGCCTCTCGCGTGTGCGCCCGGACCGGTTCCGCGACTCGTCGTGAGTCGGCCACCGTTGTGCGCTGGTCACTCCGGGTCTCGGTCGACGGTCTCTCGCCGCTCCGGGCGTGAGACGGCAGTCGCTCCCGGGACAGTACGCCGGAGAGGACCACAGCGGTCGCTCCCAGAGAGTGCGTGGGTGTCGACGGCTCAGACACCTCGTGAGACAGTTCAGAGTTCTTCGAGGTGTTCGACGCCCTGCTTGGAGACGTTGCCCTTGGTGATCTCCTCGGGCATCCAGTTGGGCTTGTCCTCGGGGGCCTCCTCCTCCCAGGCCCAGCCCTCGTAGACGTGGACCTTGTGCTCGCCTTTCTCGCGGAGCCGTATCTCCTCCGTTTCGGCCGCGTCCTCGGACGGGGCTGGTTCGAGTCGCCGTGCGGCCTTCAGCGCTGCCTGTCGCGGCGTCTTTCCCGAGAAAACACTCGGTTCGTCGCCGTCTGTTGTTCTGAGCGCGAAGTTCCGCTCTTCGTTCTGTGACATTCTGGTTCCTCCATCTAAAATCTGCACAGCATAATATATAAAGATACCCCATGACCCGGCCGCCGTCCTGTGATATGCGTCGAGGCACGGAGCCGGACACCCGGTTTGTTGGCGAATCGAACGCGAGAGATTCGCCGGCCCGGCGCTATCGGACTGCTCACGCGGGGGTCTCCGTGGCGCGCGCACACCGAGAGGGGCGGCGCGCGCGGCGAGTTGACCTCGACACAGCCCGGTGTTTCGGCCCAGCGAGCGTGTGAGACGTCACAGAGGCGGGCACCCGCCGTCGACACGGGGACTGTCACGTGCGAACTGTGTGGCAAAAAGAGTACGAACCGAAGAAGATAAAGAATCGAACGGCCTTTTCATATACAAGATGAACGACACACGTTCCACTCGGAGGTGGTGCTGTGGGTGTTGAGATACAGGAGTCACCCGTCTCCGAGAAGGAGTTCGCGGCGATGGAGGGGTTCGTCCACGACTATCTGGTTGCGAGCGTCGCCACCGAGGACGACGGCGGGCGGATGCGCTGGTACCCCTGGCACTCCGCGGAGTACCGGTTCAACCACATCCGCAACGTGGTCGACATCGCGGCGGAGATTGCCCGTGGCGAGGGGGCAAACGTCGACGTGACCCGCGTTGCGGCGATGTTCCACGACGTGGCCAAACTCGAGGTCGACCAGGACCGCCACGCGGAGGCCGGCGCTCGCATCGCACGCGAGTACCTCGAAGCCCACGCCGACTACCCCCAGTCGTTTGTCGACCAGGTGTGCCGGTCGGTCCGTGACCACTCCTATCAGGGTGACCTCACGGAGCTCCCACTGGAGACGCGGTGTCTCATCGAGGCGGACCTGCTCGACAAGGTCGGCGCGAACGGCGCGGTGTTGCTGTTGCTCCGGATGGGGTACGAGTCGCGGACTCACATGGACGCCGCGACGATGGTCGACCGCGTGCGCAAGCGCGGCCAGGAGGTCCGCCAGCGGGTCCACAGTCGGACGGCAAACGACATCGCCCACCGCCGACTCACCCGGGTGAAGTGGCTCCGGGAGTGGATCGAGGCCGAGGTTGCGGGTGTCGAGGCCGGCTCGCAGGACTCCGAGTAGTCCACACTGACCCACCCGGTGTGTCGCTGTGGGCTGGACAGCCCCTGGCACAGCGCGGGCCCGTGGTGCTCAGAGCAGTGTGGCCAGTCCGTCCCAGAGAAAGAGCACCCCGAAACCCGCGAGCACGAGCGCACTGAGGGCGGCGACGGCCGGGACGGCAGCCTCAACCCGGCGACTGGCAGCAACGAGTGCCGCGGGAAAGGCGAGAATCCAGGCGAGCACGCCGCCGAACAGGCCGGCGACCAGCGCGACACTGCCGGTCTGGACCACCAGCGTCCCGGCGAGTGTGTCCCCGACAGCGGGGAGACGAGCGAGCACGTCGAGTTGACCGGGGTCGAGCAGGCCGATACCGACCGTGAGCCAGAACAGAATCTGGTAGGGGTTCGTGAGCGCGAGGACGAACGCCTTCGAGAACCCCCGACCGCCGCCGGCACCCTCGCCGGCGAGGGTCGCGCCGGTGCTCCGTGCGGCGTCGACGGCGAAGTAAAGCATCAACACGCCCCCGACGGTGACCATCGCCCCGCGCAGACCCGGGTAGCGCTCGACGACGGTCACGACACCGGCAAGGGCCAGCCCCAGAAAGACCAGATCGGCACTCATCGCGCCGAGTCCGGCCCGGAACCCGGCCGGCCAGCCCCGGACGACGCTCTCCTCGGCGATGACCGCGTTCATCGGTCCCGGCGGCGCCGCCAGCGCGAGCCCGAAGACCACGCCCGCGGCCAGCGAAACCGCCGCGTCGACGACCATGTTGGCCTGTCGCAGTCCGCGACAATCACGGTTGCGGTCCGGCGTCCGGGTCGAGACACCACCCGCGGGGCAGTTCCGTCGCCGGGAGCACGACCCGACTTCCAAACCGGTTTGACCCAGCCCCCCCAAATCTGGGCATGCCCGAACCAGCGGACGTGCCACGTTTCGGAGAGATGCCGATGCTCGGACTCGGCACCTGGCAGAACGACGACCCCGACCAGTGCGCGACGAGCGTCCAGACGGCCCTGGAGGTGGGCTACCGACACATCGACACCGCACAGGTGTACCGCAACGAGCGGGCGGTCGGGAGAGGGCTCGCGGCCGCCGACGTGGACCGCGAGGAGGTCTTTCTCGCCACGAAGGTGTGGATATCCAACCTCGAGAGCGGGGACGTCGTCCAGACGACCGAGGAGAGTCTGGACCGACTCGACACCGACTACGCCGACCTGCTGTACGTCCACTGGCCGGCCGGGGCGTACGACCCCGGCGAGACACTGCCCGCGCTCGAGCGCCTCGAGGAGCGGGGGCTCGTCCGCCGGGTCGGGGTGTCGAACTTCGAGCCAGACCACGTCGACCGGGCCCGGGAGGCGCTCGACACGCCGGTGTTCGCGAACCAGGTGGAGACACACCCGTTTCTCCCCCAGCGGGAGCTGCGGGCGTACGCAAAGCGAGCGGAGATCGGACTGGTGGCGTACTCGCCGCTGGCGCGGGGCGAGGTGCTCTCGGACCCGACACTCGGCGAGATTGCGGAGAAACACGGCGCGAGCGAACCGCAGGTCGCGCTCGCCTGGTTGCGCGAGCACGGCGTGACGGCGATTCCGAAGGCCACGAGCGAGGCCCACATCCGGGACAACTGGGAGAGCCTGACACTCTCGCTCGAC
>JAQCNG010000318.1 GCA_028275145.1 Halovenus sp.
CAGTTGGCGGTCCGCGGTCGTACACTCGGCGTCGATGTTCAGGCGGTCACAGACGTGGTCGGCGGTCTGTTCTGCCATCTCCCGGTAGGTGGTCAACTTCCCGCCGACGACACTCGCGAAGTTCTTGACGTCGTTCCGGGCGTGGTCCAGCAGGAAGAACCCGCGAGAGATGCCACGCCCGCCGCGGTCGCTCTCGTCGGGTTCGTACAGTGGGCGGACACCCCACCAGGTGCGGACCTCCGGCGCATCGGCGACGGCCGGCAGCATGTCCGCACACTCCCTGTAGGTCCGCTCGACCTCCCAGTCCTCGTTCGGGTAGTCGTCGGGGTCCTCCACCTCGACGCTGGTCGTCCCGAGAACGGCCTCGTCCTCGTGTGGCACGATGATATCCCCGTCGTCCGGCGTTCGACAGCGGTTCAGCACCGGTCCCAGTTGCTCGTACTCGACCGAGACCATCACACCGCGTGTCGGGCGCATCTCGACGTCCAGGCCGACCATGTCGGCCACCTGACCGGCCCAGGCACCGGTCGCGTTCACGACGTACTCCGGTTCGACACGCTCGTCGACGGAACCGCCGAGTTCGACGCTCGTTATCTGCCCGTCGTCTCGCGTCATCTCCTGGACCGGCGCGTCGACCTCGATGGTCGCGCCGTGGTTACGGGCGTCGGCGGCGTTCGCCGCGACCAGCCGCGACGGAGAGATGACGCCATCGGGTACCCGCAGCGCGCGCTCGACGTCGTCTGAGAGACCGGGAACAGCCTCCTTTGCGGTGTCGGCGTCGATCAGTTCCGTCGGGATTCCGGCCGACTCGCAGGCCTCGCGCTTCTCCTCGAAGTACGCGGGGTCGTCCTCGGCGAGTTGGACGAAGAGTCCCCCGGTCTCGCGGATGCACTCCCCGGCAATCTCCCTGAGAGCCCGGTTCTCGGTCATGCACTCCTCGGCGTCGCGCAGGTTCGAGTCCGCGTAACGAGCGCCGCTGTGGAGGAGTCCGTGTGACCGGCCCGAGGTTCCGCTCCCGAGTCCGTTTCTATCGACCAGTGTCACGTCCACCCCGCGCAGCGCGAGGTCGCGTGTGATTCCGGCGCCCGTTGCACCACCTCCGACCACAAGTACTGTTGTACTTTCCATACATAATATTTCATTGGAGATGTATATATTTATTGCTCGTGCGTGGTCTGCACAATACCGCGTGTTCGCACGCGGAACCGGCCCTCGGTGTCGGCGCTACCCGGGGCGGAGAGGGAGTTGTGGCAACACGATTGGGAGGGTTTATCAACTGCTGGTCTGTACAGCGCGGTACGACCGTCGGCATCCGCTGCAGCGAGAGATTAACATGGATATCGACCCCAAAATCTACACCGACCGGATATCCGCCCGGTGCGCGGGCGAGGAGTTCGCCATCGCAGTCGTGACTGCGACAAAGCCCGACTTCTACAAGCAGGCACCGATTGTTGCGGCCGCAGTCGACCGGGGAGTCCCCTGTTTTGTTGTCCACACCGGACAGCACTACGACGAGATTCTGGGACACGGACTCGAGGAGTACGGACTCGAGGAACACGTCGGTGCCGACCTGGGAGTTCGGGGTGACCTCACCCGGAAGACCGCCCAGATGCACCGCGCGGTCGAGCGCCTGGCCGACGAACTCGACACGTACGACACTACGGTTCTCCCGGTTGTTCACGGGGACACACACGCCGCGGGAATCTTCCCACAGGCCTGGTTGTTCGCGACGAACCAACGGGTCGCGCACAACGAGGCCGGCCTGCGAGCGATGGCCCCCGAGTACGGGGATATCGAGGACCCCGCGTCGCTCGTGTCCACACAGTGGGAGGGCGAGTGGGGCATCGACCGCTCCGAACCGTTCCCGGAGCAGTACGACACGTTCGTCGGGTCTGCGGCCTCGCTGTACCAGTTCGCCCCGGTCGAACTCAACCGGGAGCATCTCGTCGCCGAGGGCTACCCGGAGCGCGTCGACGGACAGCAGCGCATCCCCGTCGTCGGCAACTCGGTGGTCGATGCGATGGAGATGAAAGGGGGGGCCGACACGGAGCAGAGTGTCTTCGACGTGTACCCGGTTCTCGAGCGCCGCGACAAGTGGCTCCGGGTCGACATCCACCGCCGGGCGAATCTCCTCGAGGACCGGTTCACCGCACTCGTCGACGGTGTCGTTTCGCTCGTCGAGAACGGATACAACGTGGCGCTCGTGGAGATGACCGCGACCAGACAGGCACTCGAGGCGTACGGCTACCGGGAGCGCCTGACACGACTGGCCGAGCGCAACGAGAACTTCCTGTTCACCGGGCTCTGGAAGAAACACGCACACGTCTACGAGTTTCTCCGGTCGGGCCAGTGTTTCGCCGCGCTCACCGACTCCGGCAGTATGCAGGAGGAGTTGAACCACATCGACGAGACAATCTGTCTCACCGCCCGGTTCAGCACGGACCGGCC
>JAQCNG010000322.1 GCA_028275145.1 Halovenus sp.
CCGAACGTCGAGTACGCTCTCGACGGCATCCACGACATCGGGGTCGGTCGCGGCGATCATCGCCTCGTCGGTGTGAAGGCCGTCCTGGAGGCCGTGGTCGCTCACCAGCACCAGTTCGTCGCCCGCGTCGAGGTCACCGCGCAGTTCGCCGACGATATCGTCGAGTTCGTCGTAGGCCCGCCGCTGCAGTTCGGGCCGGTCGTGGCTGACGTGGCCGATAAGATCGAGCCCGCTGGTGTAGCCGAAGACGAGTTCGTACTCCCGACTCCGGAGCCCCCGGCGGACTCTCGCTGTCCGTATCATCGACATCTCCATGCACTGCTCGTAGAACTGCGCGGGGTCGGCCGACTCGTGGCCGCCTTTGGCCTCTGGGTCGCGCTCGAACAGGTCGCCCATCTCCCGTCTGAGCTGGTGTTCGCGGTCCTCGCTGTCCCCGTCGACGACGTAGTTCGGAACACCGATGGCCTGCCGACTCGCCCCGTCGAGTAGCGTCGACAGCCCGCGCTCCTCGTAGTAGCTCGCGGGCATCCGGAACGCGTCCTCGTCGGTGTTGTTGAGCAGCCAGGCCCCGAGGCGGGTCTGGACGGCGTCTGGCAACACGGAGTCAGCGACCGTACTCCCCGTCCGGAGGATGGGGTTCTCCCAGGCGACCCCGTCATCGAGTTCGAGTCCGTGCTCGGCCGGCGGCAGACCGGTGATGATGGTCGGCCAGAGTTCGTGTGTGCTTGGCTCACCCGCGACGCTCTGAATCGTCTCGATAGCCCGGTGTGCATCGAGCGTGAGGTTGGGATGCTCACCGGGGTCGACGAGTTCGGGGTCCAGAGCGTCGATACCGAAGACGACAACGGTCATGCCCCTGCCTACTCCGCCGAGTGGGGAATAGATTACGGACGGGCCTCCGGCCCCCGCTGTCAGCGGCCGTCCCCGGCGGCCACCTCAGCGAGCAGCCCCCGATACCGGTCGACGGCCGCCTCGAAACTGTACTCTGCCACTGCGAGGTCACGGGCACGCTGGCTGACCGCCGTCAGGTCCTCGCGGTCGAGAATCGCCCCGATATCGGCCACAATCCGGTCTGGCTCTCTGTGCTCCATCAGGAACCCCGTCTCATCCGCCCGGACGACATCCGGCACCCCCGAGACCGGCGTCGCGTAGGCCGGTGTCCCGCAGGCCATCGCCTCCAGAATGACCGTCGGCAGCCCCTCCGTGGGCTCGGAGGGCATCACCAGCAATCGGAGGTCGTTCAGCTCCGCCGGCACCTCCTCGTGGTCGACCCAGCCGGTCACCTCGGCGTGCCCGGCCTCGCGCTCGGCAGCGAGTTCCGTCTCCAGCCACCCCCGGAGCGGGCCGTCCCCGATGAACCGGAACGTGACATCGTCGGGGAGATGCCGGGCGACAGCCGCGAGCTCCCGGATTCCTTTCTCCTCGTCGAGTCGCCCCAGAAAGCCGACGACACGACGACGCTTTTCGTAGGGGGTCTCCGGCGAGAACCGGTCGGTGTCGACGTATCTGGCTCCCTCGGTGTGCAGTTTCTCCGCGTACCTGTCGAGTCCGAGTTCCGTCGCCATCGAGGGTGTGTACGTGACGATACCGTCTGCGCTCCGGTAGCCCAGTCGCTCTATCAGCCGGACAGTCCCCGCAAGCGCCGCGGCAACCGGCGATGGCATCCGCTGTTCCCACCCCAGACGGAGCGTGAGCGGAACGTCCCCGCGTGGTTCCAGCAGTACCGTCCGGCCGAGCAGTTTCGCCCAGAGAATCGGAATCAGGTACGCGGTCGCACCGAAGAAGATGACCACCTCCTCGTCCCGTCGATACAGCGCCCGGCACATCCGGAGCTGGTTGCCCAGGAACCGGACGGCCGCGAGCAGTATCGTCGACTGTGCGGCCCCCTTCTCGCTCACTTCCGTCACCTCGTGGTCGGCCCGTATCCCCGAGTCCTCGGGGAGGTACGCCGTGACCAGGGAGACGGCCGTGACCGCCGAGAGGATCTCGAGCAGCGTCCGTGTCGCGTTCTCGCCGGCCGCGCCCAGCGGGTGGGTCAGGACACAGACATCCGGCAACGCGGTTTCGGTCTCGTCGACGCCATCTCCTGTCATCTGTGGCCGTCCTCCGACCAGGGACCGGGACTGTTCGGCGACGCCGGGCAACCCGTGGCGAACCGGTCGCTCATTCGATTCTCCTTTTGCTGGCGCGTGTTAATAGCTATCGGGTTCACAGCGGGACAGCGACCCTGACCCGTCCGGCGAGATTCGACCGGTCTCGCGAGCGGTTCGACAGGGGTGGGCCACGGAGCGCGAGACACGGGAAAACAACGTGACGGGACAGGAGACAGGGCTTATTGCCGTTCGGTTCTCGACAGAGGGTAATGAGAGTTCGAACGACCGTGTTCGCGGTCGCTCTGCTGGTGGCGTCGCTCTCGCTCGCTGTCGCGGTGGCGCCAGCCACGGCCGACGCTCATCAGGGAGACAGTGAGAGAGTCGTCGACCAGTGTGCGGCGGAGCCACCCACCGACTTCGACGACCCCGACGGAACGACCACCGAGGTGGTCGGCTGGGTCGAGGGGTACTGGTACGACGAACCGCTGAACATCTCCATCGAGGACGGACTGACGGCGGCGGAACTCGACCAGTTGAGCGCCCGTACCGCCGCCCGATTCGAGGCGCTCCGGTGTCTGACCGTCCAGGACGGTCTCCCGCCGGTCGAGATTGTCCCGCGGGAGGAGTTCGCCACGGACCAGCAGTCGGCCGGTGTCGGCGAGACTGCGCGCCTCCTCGACAACGCGAAGTTCGAGACGACGCTGACAATCGACAGCCAGACCGACTCGACCGAGGTTCGCCAGGCCGACTCGGCCGAGCGGGTCGGCGGGTTCTACGATTTCATCTCGGAGCAGATTGTCGTCGTCACCGAGGACCCCGCGGCGTTGCGTATCGACGAGTCGGTGCTCGCGGAGGAACTCGGCCACGCGATTCAGGACCAGCAGTTCGACCTGTCGTCGTACCGGCGCCCGACGGTCGACCGCGACAAGGGGGTTCTCGGACTCATCGAGGGTGACGTCGGCCTCGTCGTCGACGAGTACCGCGCGGCCTGTGAGGCCGGCGAGTGGTCGGAGCCGTGTCTCGACGGCGGGTCAGACGGTGGTGGCGGCGGTGACGGCCCGGATATCGCCAACTGGGGGCTGTACTTCGAGGAGATCCACCCCTACAGCGACGGCCCGTCGTTTATCGAGCAGACACGGGCGGCCGGTGGCTGGGATGCGGTGAACGCGCTCTACGATGACCCGCCGACGAGCGCGCTGCACGTCACCTACCCCGACACGCTCGGGGCCGTCGAACTGACCGACCCGACGGTCCCGGACCGGAGCACGGACGCGTGGGACCGTGTCCCGCTCGGGGTTGCCCCGACCGGGGGCGACCCGCTGACCCACGACACACTCGGTATCAGCACCATCACCGGGATGTTCGCCGCCCCGGCCTACGAGGACGACACCGCGCGGGCAGTACTCCCCCGGTCTGGGACGACCAACTTCGACGACTCGGGGTTCGTCGACCAGTTCGACCCACACGAGTTCGCCCACCCCGAGACGAGGGGCTGGCGCGGTGACGCCTTCTACACCTACAGCGGTGAGGACAACGAGACGGCGACAGTCTGGGAACTGGTCTGGGCCTCCCCCGAGGATGCCGAACCGTTCGTCGAGGGGTACGAGCAACTGGTCGACATCCGCGGAGGCGAGCGGGTCGAGGGCTACGCCCACACCTACTCGTTCGACACCGAGACGGGCTACGACATCGCAGTGACACTGGTCCCCGACGGCGACCGGGTCACAGTCGTCACCGCACCCACTGTCGAGGCGCTGACCGACGTCGACCAGCAACTCGAACTGCTCCCGGTGGGCTACGACGACGGGGGAACAACCGACGACTCCGGCGGCGGGACCGACGATGGAACAACCGACGACTCCGGCGGCGGGACCGACGACGGAACAACCGACGACTCCGGCGGCGGGACCGACGACGGGGGAACATCCGACGACGGGACGGTCGCCGACGGTTCGGACGATGGAACCGGCGGCGACGGTAGCAACGGCCCGAGCAGTGTGGGGGCAGACGACACGGGCAACGGCGGTGAGGCGGGCAGCGACACCGAACTCGGTATCGTCATCCTGCCGGCGGTCGGACTGTCGTTTCTGGTGCTGCTCGCACTGCTGTCGACAGGCAGACAGCGGGGGCGGTAACGTGGAGTTCGACGGCCTGGCCGAGGGCTGGGAGGTGTGGACGGCAGAGTCCCGGCGGGCGGTGCTGGCCTACCGGCCCGACGAGTTCGACTCCGAGGCGTACCCGGCCGCCTGTCTGCCCACCATCTACGTCACGAAAGGACAGCGTGGGCGGCGACCCGGCCGTCCGACCCCGTCGGCAGACGCGGCCTGGTACGTCACGCTGTATCTCGAACCCGAGGTGAGCGACACCCAGCACCGCCACGACAACCGCGAGGAGGCCCGCCGGCGGGCGCTGGAGGTTGCCGAGCGGTTCGTGGCTGGTCAGGTTGACTACCGCGCGCTGTACCAGGTTCCTCGGCCGGCGTATCTCGACCGACTCGACGAACTCACCGGTCGGTGATAGCTCCCTGGCGGCGTGACCCGGGCGCTCACCTGCCGGTTCGCCCTCCTCTCGTCACCGCCGTCTCAGGACGCGGGTGGTTCCCTGGCCGCGGGTCCGGTCGCTCTGGTAGCGCGCCCGGTACAGTTCCCGATATCTCCGGATCTTCCCGTAGAGCACCAGGAACCAGAAACCGTCGTAGAGCACGATGTACCCGAGCAGAGCCAGTCCCGGGAGAAACTCGGGCAGGACTGTCACCGACGTGTTGTACAG
>JAQCNG010000338.1 GCA_028275145.1 Halovenus sp.
GCCGCACACCGGACGTGCTGGGCGTACACCGGGTTGTTCTCCAGCCCGATGACCGCATCCTCGACGGGGTCCCCGAGGACGTACCCGGGGTTGTCGAGGATGTACTGGTCCATCGCGTCGGTCCGTGCCACGAACACCGAGAGCGCGTCCGCGGTTCCCCGGCCCGACCGGCCGACCTGCTGCCAGAACGACTGGCGTGTGCCGGGATACCCCGTGAGCACCGTCGCGTCCATCGACCCGATGTCGATGCCGAGTTCCAGCGCGTTCGTCGAGGTGACCCCGTCGAGTTGCCCGGTCTTGAACCGGTGTTCGGTGCCCCGGCGGGTCTCCTTGCCCAGTCCCGCGTGGTAGGGGTCCACGTCCAGATACCCCGGGTCAGGGTGGCTCTCGGCGGCGCTGGCGGCGTACTTTGCCCCGAGTTCGGCGTTTTTGCGACTCCGCGTGAAAGCCAGCGTCTGGACGCCGTTGAGACCGAGATGGGCGAGAATCGAACTGGCCTCCCGGACGGGGTTGGTCCCCGCCTCGCGGAACGCCTCGAAACCCGGGTCCTCCCCCAGAGCGGTCTCGTCGACCGGCGGCCTCCAGAACGCGATGTCGCGGGCCCCACGCGGTGAGCCGTCCTCCTCGACGACGGTGAAGGACGTCCCGGTCAGTCGCTCGGAGTGTTCGGCCGGGTTGCCGATTGTGGCGGACGTGCAGACGATTGCCGGGTCGCTCCCGTAGTGGGCGAGCAGTCGGCGCAGTCGCCGGATGGTCCACGCGACGTGCATCCCGTGGATGCCCGTGTACGTGTGGGACTCGTCGACCGCGAGCAGTCCGCAGTTGCCCAGAAACGAGTGCCAGCGCGTGTGGTGGGCCAGATAGACGTTCACGCCGGCGAAGTTGGTGATGACGACGTCGGCCGTCTCCCGGATGTGCTTCCGGCGGTCCGACGGTGTGTCGCCGTCGTACACCCGGACGGAGATATCGAGACCGAGGTCGTCGAAGAACCCGTTCAGTTCCGACTCCTGGTCGCGGGAGAGTGCCTTTGTCGGGTAGACCAGCAACGCGGTGGCGTCCGGGTTGGCGAGTTTGTTCCGCGCAATCTGGAGCGCGTAGACGTAGGTCTTTCCCGACGACGTCGACGTCGAGACACAGACGTTCTCCCCGGCCGCCAGTCGCCCGAGCGCGGTTGCCTGGTGGGCGTAGAGTTCGCCCACGACCTCACCAAACGGCGCTGCGAGCACCGGGTCCAGGGCCGCGTGCGGGTCGACAAACTCGCCGCTCTCGGCGGCAACGGTCTCGACGTGTGCCAGTTGCCCCTCGTAGGCCGGAAACGACCGCGCCAGGTCGCGTGCGGAGGTCGGTGCGTGTTCGCCGGGGTCGGGGTCTGAGCTCATTGTTACCAGTCAGAGAGTGTCCGCTGTGTGGTCTCGCCTGTCTCGCGGGGAGCGGACGCGGAGACGACACGCCCGCTCGCCTCGAGGGCCTCGTAGACGGCCGCGAGTCCGCGGACGTCGTCCTCGCAGTACCGGTCGAATCGCTCCCAGTCGGGCTCGGTCACCGGGGAGCGGTCGGCCATCCAGCCCCGGTACGCGCGGGCAACCGCGGCGCCGGTCAGCCCCGTGTCCGCCCGGTCGTAGCCGAGCGCCGCCGTGACGTCGGCCAGTTTGTTCGTCCGCCCGGGGAGGATTGCGTTGCCCTCCTCGACCGCCCACCGGTACGGGTCGAAACGGTACGAACCCGCCCAGTCGTCCTCGTAGTGGGGGCAGTGCTCGACGATGTGCTCCCCGAGGACACGGAAGTCGAACCCCCAGCCGTGGTAGGCAACGAGCGGTCGGTGGCTCGCTGTCTCCGTGTACCACGTCATGAACGCCTCGATTGCCTGACCTGGTTTATCTGGGTCTGTCGCCAGAAAGCTCCGGTATGTCCCGCCCTCGGAGTGCCCGTCGAGCACGCCCACGAGCCAGGTTATCGTCGGACTCAGCCCGTCCGTCTCGATGTCGATGTACACCGGGTCGCCGTCCGGGAGTGGCGCCTCTGACCGCCGGACCACCCTGCCGGTGTCGAGCGCCTCGGCGCTCTTGGCGACTCGCTCGGCGGTTGTTCGTCCGATACCGTCGAGAGACGCGAGCGTCTCGACGTCCGCACCCGCCACGTCCGCCCGACTGGTGAGTCCGGCCTCGCGGAGCGTGCGCGCCCGTGACCGTCCGACACCGTCCAGCGCGCGGAGCCCCAGTTGCGAGCGGTTCAGCGAGCGGGTCAGCACACGCCCGTCCGTACGGCAGTCCAGCGCCACCAGCGGCGTGTCCCCGTAGCCCGACTCCCGGCCGCCGCCGCGAACGGTGAGTCCGTCCCACTCCCGGCGGTACTCCGCGGGAAGCCGGGCCGAGATGTGGACGTACTCGCCGTCGAGTTGCGCCGGGTCGAGCGCCGCGAGGTACTCCTCCCGACCGACCAGCGACGTCGACAGCGACGTGGTGTCGATATCCAGCCCCAGCAACCCGCTCAGCACGAACACCGGTTCGTCGACGTCCACCTCCCGGTGTTCGAGTTCCCGAACCTCCCGGAGTGTCTCCGGCGTCGGCGCGAAGACGAACTGCAGGCCATCGACGGTGTGGACCCCGGCCGACCGGGCGCGTCCCGCGGGATGTGAGACGACAGTGTCCTCGCCGACGGCCCGCCGGAGTCGGCTGGCCGCCCGCGGTGCGGCACTGTCACCCGTCAGGAGAACAATCGACGGGTCGAAGTAGGAGAGCCAGTCCGCGAGCGCCGTCCCGTCGGCCCGGTCCACGAACGGTGGTGAGGCTGCCGCGATGCGTACGGTACGTTGCTGTTGCATATGGGCTTCGAACTGACTCCTCGATACGTGACACACGCTCTTAATTGTCTGGAAACCGCGGCGGAACTGAAGCCGGCGCCCTGTTCTGTCCGCAGGGCACGGTCATCGGGAGAGAGCCCGGGAGGAGACAGGTCACGAGACGACTGTCGGTCAGTCGAGTTTGCCCCGCCACCGCAGCGAGTTCTCGTTCAGGCGCTCGACCGCCGGCCGGCCGTCCGCGAGCATCCGGTCGGCGATATCGATTGCCGCGCCGAGTTCCTGTGTCGACAGGTGCTCGTAGGCCGGTCGTCCGTCGACGTGGTCGTACCACTCGTCCTCGAAGAGGTTGTCCAGCACGACACGGCCAAAGCAGTGGTCGAGGTGGATCGGCCAGTTGTCGCTGTTCTGGGCTCTTTCGGGCAGTTCCTGGTGTACCTTCCGTCTGTACGTGTCCCGGAGTTGCGAGAGGTCGTCGCCGCGAAGCGTCTCCTGACCCATACACACGAGTAGCAGTCCGAGCGGTTTCACCCCTTCGTCGGGGGTCCCGGCCACAGGGCTCACGGGCGAGTGGTGGTCGGTTGGCGGTGCCCGACAGACCCGCGCGGCACGGGTTCTCCCCGCTCACCGGACAACCGTCACGGGAACGGGTGACCGGCGGAACACCTTCTGGGCGACGTTGCCGACGACCAGTCGGTCGGCCAGTGAGCCGCTGTGGCTCCCGATGACCACCGTATCGAAATCACCGGCTCTGTTCAGAATCGCCCGAGCCGGGTCCCCCAGGTGAGTCTCGGTGTCGAGTTCGACGTCGTACCCGGCGGCGAGCTCCCGGGCATCCTCGAACACTGCCTCCGAACGCTCCTCGGCGGCCGATTCGATGTCCTCCTCGAGGGCGAGTCCCACTGCTGCCCCCATCATCGGGGACGGTTCACCCACGACGTGCAGGACAGTAACCTTCGCGTCCGGGTGGTTCTCGAGGGCGTACTCGAGCGCTCGCTGTGCCATCTCCGAGTCGTCTATCGGCACGAGTGCGTGTGAAATCACGCTCGAAATACGGGCAGGGCGGACTTAAACAACGGGCTCGCCCGTCTCTGCCGGATTGACGGTGTTAACCTATACACGGAACTACTTGCCTGCTGACATTCTCTCACGACTGAAGTCGTGGGGTTCCACGGTCACAGACCGTGCCCCGACTTCGGAAGGTTCCCCACTCGCACCGTTCGGTGGGGTTGTGGGCCGTGCCAGTACGACCCCCGACTCGGATAGTGGGCTTCATTTACCGCCCGGTGGCGTGCATATCCTTACCCGAGACTCGGTAGCACAACCTATGGCACGAACCGGAATAGTTGTTTCGGGAGTGTTGGCTTCATCCCACCCGTGAACGGGTGGGCTTTCGCTTCGCTACCGCTGTAATCGTCGGGATTCGTGTAAGCACACGGCGCGAGCGGTGCTGACAACCCGTTTTTACGGTACGAGCGTAGTCGCGTCTCTGGGGTTTCGGTTGCAGTGCAGAACGCTATGTTCGGATGTCGAGTGTAACAGAGAGTCTGCCGGCGTCAGTTTTCGTCTTCGTCTCCGTCTTCGGCTTTTATATCGGCGAGTTTGTCGACGAGTTCGCCCGTCGTGGCCTCTGTGTCGAACTCGACACTCCCTTCGAACTCACTCTCGTGAACGGTTACACTGTCGTTTTCAGAGGTATCGACGTTCTGGTCCTGTTGCTCGGATTCATCGTAGCTTCCAAAACCCATACTGAATAGTTTGATGCACCGCACATAAGCAACGCGGTTCCTGTTCTCTCAGTGTGTACAAACAAACAGAGATGTGTGTTTCGTCACATCGCACCCCGCTTCTCGAGGCTGTCGACACGGTGAGCGACCGATTCCCGGGAGGGTATGTTGCTAGTCCGATAGTTGTCGGGGTGTCGGTTGCCGTTGGAGCCTGCGTCCGGCGGTATCGAGGGTGGATGTCGTGGGGATGAGCGTACCAGTTTTGAGCGCTATTGTATCTGTTGCCGAGTGGCTCCCTCCGAAATCCACTCTCCGGTCTTTACTGTTGCTGTAATAGATGTGAACAAGATGGAGCCAATCCACTGCGCAACGACACAAAAGCGCCGAGCAGTGCTCGTTACACTCCTGCTCGCGCTCTGTATCGGGGTAATCGCTGTTCCGGCGGCGGCGTCCGGGGACGGGACGGTCGCGGCCGACAACAGTTCCACCACGGGGTCTGTCGTGGCTACGACTGGCAACGACACCGTCTCGGAGTCGGTTGTCGCGAGCGACAGGCCGGACCCCGATTCGGACCGACTCGGCTGGGAGAGCGGTGTCTGGGCGAACGCGACCCTCTCTATCGACCAGACGGACGGCATCGACCAGCCCGAACTCGAGGCAGTCGTCGCACGGACGATGGCCCGCGTCGAGTCGATCCGGGGTATCGAGTTCGACCGGACCCCGCCGGTACGAATACTCTTTGCGGACGAACAGCAGTCGGCAGTTGCCGAGGGACTGTTCGAGGACGAACAGTTCGAGGGGGCACAGCGAACACTGCTCAACGCGCAGTACGAGGCACTGTTCCTGATAAACGAGTCCCGCAACGCCGTCGAGTCACGCCGCGCCCTGTCCGGGGCGGTCAACGGCTACTACAGACCGGCAACCGGCAACGTGACGATAATCTCTCCGAACAGCACAGTCCGACAGGTCCGGGAGGCGATACTCGCACAGGAACTGTTCCACGCCCAGCAGGACAACCAGTTCGATCTTCGGGATGTCGAGACAATCGAGGAGCGGAACACGCGCAACAGCTACGTCGAGGGTGACGCGAACTACGTGCAGGCCCTGTACGAACAGCGCTGTGAGTCCGACTGGAGTGGGACCTGCTACCGGCCCGAGCGCACCAGCGCTCCGGACCTCTCCGGACTCGACGAGGGCATGGAGAAGCTGTTCCGGCAGCCCTACGAGTCGGGGTACGGGTTCGTCAGCGACAGACACCAGGAGATGGGGTGGTCCGCCGTCGACAGTCTCTACGAGAACCCGCCCGCGAGTACGGAACAGGTCATCCACCCGGAGACCTACGGCGAGGACGAACCGACAGAGCTGCGGGTCACCGACCGGAGTACCGACGCCTGGCGGCCCCTGACAGCCGGGGGTGAGCGGCTCACGGAGTCGGTCGGTGAGCCGGGACTGTACGTGTCGCTGCTGTCTCCGGCGCTCGAATCACTCAGCGGGGGAGATATCATCCCACTGGAGAACCATCGGAACACCGAGGGCGGTGAGCTGACCTACAGCTACGACCACCCGACGACGGCCGGCTGGGACGGTGATAAACTCCTCCCCTACGTCGCGACTGCCGGCAACGCTACCGGCTACGTCTACGAGACGGCCTGGGACACGCCGGCCGACGCCCGGGAGTTCCACGAGGGCTACCGCAAACTCCTCGCGTACCACGGAGCCGACCCGGTGACAGACCTGGCGAACACCTACCGGCTTCCCGAGACCAGCGGGTTCGCGGACGCGCTCACACTCAATCGGACCGGTGACCGGTTGCGGATTGTCAACGCGCCGTCGGTCGAGGCGCTCTCGGGTGTCCGCCAGGGGGCCGTCTCGCCGTCGAACGCCTCAGAGCCCACAGTCCCGTGGGACCGGGCTGACCTGCGCTGGACGGTCGACTCCGACAGTGACAGCCTCTCGTCGTCGACGGTTTCCGGTGGCAGGCTCTACGTCCAGAGTGGACCCAAGACGGTGTCTGGCATCAACAACACGACCGGAGAGCAGGTGTGGACCCGGCAGGTCGACGGGCGAATCGTCTCGTCGCTGACGGTGTCGAACGGAACCGTCTACGCCGGGACCGCCGGGCAACGGGTGGTCGCGGTCGAGGCCACGACCGGTGACATCCAGTGGACCGGTCAACTCGACGGCATCGTCACCGCCGAACCCGTGGTCGCGAACGGGACCGTCTACACCGGGACGACCGGCGGCAACGTCCAGGCAATCGACGCCGCGAGCGGTGAGCAGGCGTGGTCCTCACAGGTCAACGGCACAGTGGCAGTCGGGGTGGCAGTCGCCGACGAAACTGTCCTCGTCGCGAGCAACGCCGGACTGTTTGCCGTCGACGCCGTCACCGGTGAGCAGACCTGGGCTGTCGGGTTCGACGGTGGCGTGTTCTCGCCCCCGGTCATCTCGGGCGGGACGGCCTACGTTGCGACACTGAACGCGAGCAGCGGCGCGACCAGTGTCCACGCTGTCGACGCGCGCACCGGCGAGCAGCGGTGGACCTACCAGACTGCCCAGACGGGGAGTCGGGTCACTGTGACAGACGACACCGTCTACGTCGGCGGGGCGGTCGGAGACCCCGGTGCCGACAGGCGGACGAGCAGGCTGACCGCCATCACGAGCGAGGGTGGCGACAGTCGGTGGAGCGTCACGGTGAACGGGACAATCTCTGTGTCGCCGGTGGCGTCGAACGACACCGTCTACGTTGGGACAACTGCCGGAGCGGTTCACGCTGTGGCAGCCACCTCCGGTGAGCGTCGATGGACCGTTCCGACAGACGACACGGTGAAGGCACCGCTGGTCGTCTCTGACGGACGGCTGTACGCCGGGACGCAGGGTGGTCTCCTCGCCGGTCTCGACGCGACCACCGGTGAGGAGGAGTGGCGACTGTTCGCGGACGGACTGTCCGCCGTCTCACCGCTGCCGACTGTCGTCGACGGGACTGTCTACAGCAAAGGAGCGACGACGCTGTACGCTGTCGACGGGCCGACGTCCCAGCAGGGGACCGACGACCCGGACGACAACGGGACCGACGACCCGGACGACAACGGGACCGACGACCCGGACGACGATTCGAACGGGTCCGGTGGAGACGGGGATGGCCCGGGTTTCGGTGTGCTCGTCGTCGCCGTCGCGCTCGCGGCCGTGGCAGCTCTCGCAGGGCGACGTCGCTGACGCTCTCCCGGGGGTCACAGCAGGTTTCGTCCGCCGGAATCTCTCGTGACGATTCTCCAGCAGTCGACCGGCGAGGGCTCCACAGGGCTCTTACTGTTCGGGCACCTTCGTACGATACTGTGGCCGAGATTCTATCGAGCGCGGACAGGCGGAAAGTCGACGAGAGTGACGACAGGGAGTTTTACCGGTCGCCACGGCTGGTGACACACGCCGACGACGCGTTTCTGTCGCGGTTGACAGAGCTGTACGCGGCGGTCGCACAGCCGGGTGACCGCGTCTTCGATGCGATGAGCAGTTGGCGGTCATTTCTCCCCGACTACGAGTTCGAGCACGTCGTCGGGCACGGACTCAACGAGACCGAGCTCGACGAGAACAACCGGCTGGACGAGCGGTTCGTGCAGAGTTTCAACCGCGAGCAGTCGCTGCCCCTCGCCACCGACAGTGTCGACGTGCTCTGCTGTGCCCTGTCGGTGCAGTATCTCCAGTACCCCGGAGCGACCTTCGAGGAGTTCGGACGGGTGCTGGACACCGACGGGGTGGCCGTCGTGAGTTTCACCAACCGGATGTTCCCGACAAAGGCTGTCCGTGCCTGGCGCAACAGGACAATGGACGAGCGCGCGGCCCTCGTCGAGCAGTATCTCGAGGCTGGGGGGCTCTCACGGACCAGACGGGTTGCGGAGCGACCCGGCAGTAACCCGTTCTACGCTGTCGTCGGTCGGCGGCCGGACGAGGGGTAGCCCGCGAGCGGGTCTCGACGGTTCGAGCAACCGGCAGCGCGGTAGGCAGACGATTCATGTTGCTGGAACACCTAACAGAGACACTCGCATGCAAGAGGAGCATCCAATCTCGGGAATCCCGACACCGGACCCGTCGTACAGTCCGGAGCGGGTCGTCTCCATCCAGGTCGACGGTCTGGCGGAGAACGACGACCCGTTCGAGAACGCCGGCATCGGGACGGCGTACAACTTCGCATCGCCGGCGAACCGGCGGGCGACCGGGCCGTTCGACAGGTTCGTCCGGATGGTGAAGGGGCCCCAGTACGCGCCGATGGTGGACCACGTCGAGGCGACGACCGGACCGGTAGAGCGAGACGGCGGGAGCGCGGAGCAACGTGTCACGCTGACCGGTCCGGACGGGCGAACGGTCACCTACGTCTTTGGCCTCTCCGAGCAGTCCGGTGGCCCGTTCGAGGGGTGCTGGCTCACAGACCGGGTACTGGTCGAATGAGCGACCGCCCGGAGGAGATCGCCGGAGTGGCCGACATCGACTGCGGTGGGCAGACGGCGCTGGTGACGGGTTCGACGAGCGGAATCGGTCGCGCGGCGGCGCTGGCGCTGGGTCGACTCGGCGCGGACGTCGTTGTTCACGGCCGGGACACGGCGGCGGGGGAGTCGGTCGTCGAAGAGCTCACCCAGACCGGTGTGGCGGCGACGTTCTGCGAGGCAGATTTCACCTCGGTCGAGGCTGTCCGGGACCTCGCAGCGACTGTCCGGAGCGAGACAGACGGCCTCGACGTGCTCGTCAACAACGCCGGTGGACTGTTCCGTGACGGGACGACGACCGGACTCGGTGTCGAGACCACGTTCCACGTCAACCACCTCTCGCCGTACCTGCTGACGACGGAACTGCTTGACCACCTCACCGACGACGCACGGGTCGTCACCACCGCGTCGGCGGCCCACACGGCCGCGACACTCGACCTGGAGCGGGTACAGGGCAGGAGTGTCAACTCGGGGCTCGGGGCCTACAGCCACTCGAAACTCGCGAACGTGCTCTTTACCGCGGAACTCGCCCGGCGACTGGACCGGGCCGGGAGCAACGTGACCGCGAACAGCATCCATCCCGGGGCGATACCGGGAACCGGGTTCGGCCGGTTTCTCCCCGGACCGCTCCCAGGACTGTTGCGGCGACTCGAGGTGGTTCCGGGGGTGACCTCGGTCGAAGACGGGGCCGCCGAGATTCTGTTCGTCGGCGTCTCACCGCGCGTCGACGGCGTCTCCGGTCGGTACTTCACAGGTCTGGGGCCGAGCGAACCGTCGGACGCCGCCCGCTCCCTGTCCGCCGCCCGGCGACTCTGGCGCGAGAGTGCGAGACTCCTGGATATCGAGGTGCCGCTCCCGGAAACCGACGGCCGGGCGATGTCGGCCGAGTCCTGAACACCAGCGGGGGCTCCGACGCGTCTCGGGGCTCTCCGGCACAGTGTCCGACGTACCGCCGCGCCCCGGTGGAGTCCGTCGGGCCAGGCCACCGGCGACCCGTCGCAGCGTGTTGACCCAGCAGTCACCGTCGTCACCCAGTTTTCACGGTACTCCGAATCGTTAAGTTACTGTCGGCCAAAGAATCGGATGTGTCCATATGAGCCAGAGGCAAGCGGGGCTCGAACTGCTCGTCGTGACCGGAGAGCAGACGTTCGGGAGTGCCGTCGCAGATGCACTCGAGGCGGCGGGCGAGGCCGCCGTCGCGGGGCAGGTCGAAACAGCGTCGGATGCGGTCACACAGACAGAGCGCGGGGCAATCGACGGCGTTCTGGTCGACGACAGGTTGCGGGAGCCGATGAGCGCCGTCGACCGGCTGACGAGCGAGCAGAACATACCGGTGGTCGTGCTGACAGACCCGACAGGAAACGGTGAGACGGTGGGACGGGCAATCCAGGCGGGTGCAACCGACATCTTCCCGCGGACGACCACGAGCGAACAGTACGAGCTCGTGGTCGACAGAATCGCCAGCGAGCAGGCCGAGTCGGCGACCGACTGGAGCGGTCGGGACGAGCCGTACCGCGAGATATTCGAGAACGCGTCGGACGGGATGGTGGTCCACGACCCGGAGTCCGGCGAGATACTGGAGGTAAACGAGCAGTACTGCGAGATGACGGGGTTCAGCCGCGAGAGACTGGTCGGCGAGACAGTCGGTCTCGTCAGCGCCGACGCCCCGGAGTACTCCGCCGAGCGGGCCAGAGAGCGCATCCAGCGTGCCCGCGACGAGGGACAGATCCTGTTCGAGTGGCGGAACAAACACAGAGACGGCACCACCGTGCCGGTCGAGGTGCACCTCACACTGGTCGACCTCCACGGGGGGGAGTGTGTGCTCGCGAGCGTGCGGGACATCACCGAGCGCAAGCGCCGCGAACGGGACTACGAGGAGATATTCAACAAGGTGACCGACGCAATCGCGGTTTTCGACCCCGCGGACACCACGTTCGTCGATGTCAACGACAGCTACCGCGAGATGTTCGGCTACGACGACCTCGAGACAATCCAGCAACGGGGTATCGACGGACTGAGCGCGACCGACGAGGGGTACACCGCCGAGCGGGCCGCCGAGTTCATCCAGGAGGTCAGCGAGACCGGCGAGGACAGAACCGTCGAGTGGCGGGGCGAGACGCGCGACGGCGACCAGTTCTGGATAGAGTCGACACTCGCGCCGGCGGAGATTGGTGGCGAGGAGCGGGTGCTCTCTATCCAGCGTGACATCACAGAGCAACGGGAACTCGAGCAGACCTACCGGGATATCTTCGAGTCCGTCTCGGATGGACTGGTCGTCCACGACCCCGAGACCGGCGAGATTCTCACGATGAACGACCGGTACTGCGAGTTGACCGGCTACGACCGCGAGGAGTTGCGCAGCGAGAGTTTCCGGTTGCTGATTCCGGACGACCCGGAGTGGACCTACGAGGACGCCGTCGAGCGCATCAGTCAGGTACAGGAGGAGGAACCGCAGCTGTTCGAGTTCCACTGTCAGCGCAAAAACGGCGAGACGTTCGTCGGCGAGGTGCATCTCAGCACAATCGAACTCCGTGGGAACGAGCGCATCCTCGCGAGTGTGCGCGATGTCACCGAGCGCAAGCGCCGCGAACGGGAGTACGAGCAGATCTTCGACGGTGTCAACGACGCGATAGCCGTCTTCGACCCCGAGACCGGCGAGATTACCGAGGTAAACGAGCCGTACTACGACATGGTCGGCTACGACGACCTCGAGACGATACAGGAACTCGGTATCGAGGGGCTGAGCGCAGACGGGGAGACGTACACGGGACAGCGCGGCACGGAACTCATCGGGAGAGTCAGCGAGACCGGCGACCCCGAAACCGTCGAGTGGCAGGCGAAAACTGCCGGTGGAGACCGCATCTGGCTGGAGGTGACGCTGTCGCCGGCGACGATTCGGGGGAACGAGCGCGTGCTGTCGATTCAGCGGGACATCACCGAGCGCAAGCGCCGCGAACAGGAGTTCGAACAGATATTCAACGGTGTCGAGGACGCCATCGTCGTCTGGGACCCGGACACGATGGAGGTGCTCGACGCGAACGAGGCGTACCTGGAGATGTTCGGCTACGAGGACCTCGCCGAACTCCGCGAGTTGGGTGTCTCCGGGCTCAGCGTCACCGAGGAGGGGTACACCGAACAGCGGGGCCGGGAGATACACCAGCGGGTGGTCGAAACCGGCGAACCGGAGATGGTGGAGTGGCAGGGCGAGACCAGAGACGGCGAGCGGCTGTGGCTCGAGGTGAAGGTCACCCCTGCGGTCATCGGCGGACAGCAGCGAACGGTCTCGATTCAGCGGGACATCACCGAGCGCAAGCGCCGCGAACAGATGGTCCGGAGTCTCCACGACGCCACGGACCGTCTGCAGAGAGCCGAGACGACGGTGGAGGCCTGCCAGACCACCGTCGAGGTGGCACGGGACACACTCGGTCTGCCGCTGACGGCGTTCTGGCTGCACCGCGAGACCGGCGACGGGCCGGTGCTCGAACCCGTCGCGGAGACCGACCCCGTCCAGGAACTGGAGCCGCTGTCGTTCCGGCCCGGTGACAGGGTGTACGAGGCGTTCCGCGAGGGGGAGATGCGGGTCCACGACCCCAGCGAGCAGTTTCCGGAGAACCCGCTCGAGGCCTCTCTCATGCTCCCCATCGGCGACCACGGGCTACTCGCCGCCGGCAGGGTCGGTGTCGCGGAGTACGACGAGTTCGTTGTCGACGCCGCCCGCACACTGGCCGGCCACGTCCGCACAGCGCTCGACCGGGTGGAACGCGAGCAGGCCGTCCGGAAGAGCGAGCGACGGTTCCGCCTGATCGCCGAGCGAATCGAGGAGGTCATCTACCTCGCCCGACCGGACTTCTCGGAGATACTGTACGTCAACCCGGCCTACGAGGAGATATTCGGCGAACCCGTCGAGACACTGCACGACGATGCGAACGCGTTCGTCGAGGCAATCGACGAGCGGGACCGCGAGGAGTTTCTCGCCGACTTCGAGGAGATGCTCGCGGAGATCGACGCCGGAGAGCCAGCACAGCGCTACGAGTTCGAGTTCCGGGTCCGGAGACCGGGCGGGGAGGTGCGCTGGGTGCACGCCGCCGGGTACGCTGTCGAACTGTCGGGCGAGAACCCGCGGTTCGTCGGTATCGTCGACGACATCACAGAGCGCAAGCGCCGCGAGCAGCGTCTGGAGGTGTTCAACCGGATTCTCCGGCACAACCTGCGCAACCAACTCGACGTCATCCGGAGTCACGCCGAGGTGCTGACAGACCAGCGAGATGACGACCACGCCGACCGTATCATCGCCGCGGCGGACGAGCTGGCCGGAATGGGCACCCGGGCCAGAAAGAGCGACCAGATAATGGCGATGGACGAGCGGCCATCCCGGGTTGACCTCTCCGAGGTGCTGCGTGACACACTGAACACACTGGCCCCCGTGCGCGAGGGCGTCGGAATCACCACGGAACTGCCCGAGAGCGCCGTGTTGACTACCAGCGAGGACGCGGTGGCCATCGCGGCCGAGAACGCGCTGGGAAACGCCATCGAGCACGGTGACTCGACCGTGAGAGTCAGTATCGAGGAGAGTCAGGAGGGGTACCGTCTCGTAATCGACGACGACGGCCCCGGCATCCCGGAGGAGGAGCTCGTCCCGATAGAGACCGGAACCGAGACCAACCTCCGACACGGCAGGGGGCTCGGACTCTGGCAACTCCGGTGGAGTGTCGACATGATAAACGGAGCGCTATCGTTCGACACGACGGGGGGCACCACCGTCAGTATCACCATCCCGAATCAGGACGAGTCGGACCGGGTCGAGGGCTGAGACAGCGGTCCGGAGGTCACCTCTCCGCCGGCAACTGGCCGGGTGGCTCTCGTCCGGACACGACTGCCTGTGGATACGAGCGTGTCTGTGCTGTTCGGCCGCTCTGCGTTCGCGCTGGGTGTCGCGCTGACGACTGCGTGGGTGTTCGTCGTCGGCAGGTCGCTGTACCGGTATCGCGAGGGGAGCGGGTCCCGCGAGCGAGTCCACCTGGTGCTGTGGAGCGGGGGCGTTCTCGGGGTCCGCTGGTGGCGGTTACGGACGGGGTGAACAAAGTATAAGATGCTACCGTCTGATCTCCCGGCATGACCACCACGACAGGCGTCGTAACGGTCGCCACCGGGGTGTTCGTCGGGGTGCTCGGGGTGATGATACGGTACTACGAGATGGCCGAACTCCTCGCGGGCTACGACGCCGAGCGAGTCACCGACGACGCGGGACTGGCCTCGTTCGTTGGCACGTACGTGTTCCTCAGTGGGCTGATAACAGTCGCTGTCGGTGTCGCCGTCTCCCTGGAACTGGTCGGGGGTTCGACCGTTCTCTGGTCCGCGTACAGTTTCGCGATGGTGCTGGTGGTCCTGCGGGTGGTCATCGGCGCACAGCAGTTCGCCGAATCCTGACCCCGTGAGACGGCCGAGGGTGACTCTCGGTATCGCCTCCGACGGGGGTCTGTATCGTAGACAAGTTTGCGACACAAAGTAGACTTTAGGGTAAAGTTTTTGCTGTCGCGCAGAGAACAGTTACGACAGAGCAATGACATCGGAGACAGAGAGCCTCGGCGAAGGGGAGTCCGGTTCCGGCGGCCACCTGGGAGCGAACCGTCGCTGGTTCACACAGACGAAGGCGTTCGCGCTACGGAATCTCCGGCAGATGCTGCGGACGAAGGCGACGATAATCTGGGGCTTTTGCTTCCCGGCCTTCTGGTATGTCCTGACGAGTCTCCTGTTCCTGCCGGACGCGGCGGAGCTCGGGTCAGGCGTCGCCATCGCGGATATAAAGGGGGCGACGGCGGTGTCGCTGGGGTTGTTCGCAGTGCTCACGGTGACACTCGTCGCGTTCGCCGGTGGCCTCGGCAACGACCTGAGCCAGAAGCGGTACCGGAAACTCCGCTCGCTGCCGGTGGCCCCGAGCGCGGATTTCGCAGGTCGGTATCTCGCCGGTGTCGCCGTCGCGGCCGTCGCGTACGTGCTGGTGTTGCTCGTGGGACTCGTCGACGGGGCGAGTTACGCCCTGCGGGGGCCACCGTCGCTGCTGGTGGTCACGGGGTCGTTTCTGCTGTTCTCTCTGCTGGGCGTGTCTGTCGCGGTGGTGGTGACGTGGCTGGTCGAGGACTCGGAGATTGTCGTGGGCATCACGAACGCCATCCTGCTGGTCAGTTTCTTTCTCACGGGCTACAACGGGATGACCCCGGGCCTGTTGCCGGAGAGCAGTCGCCCGATAGTCAACATCGCGCCGAACTCGCTGGCGGCACGACTCCAGACGTTCCACCTGACAGAGACCCCGGCGGAGCTACCGGTCGGTGCGGAGTCCGGGGGGCTCT
>JAQCNG010000356.1 GCA_028275145.1 Halovenus sp.
TCCGAGCACGTCGCACACACACTGGCGGTGCTGGGGGAGGCACTCGGGCGCGTCGACGCCGAACGCGCCGACCAGGCCGACCGGGCCGACGACCTCGAGTCCCGCCTCCGGCGCAAGCAGGCCGACTTCCAGAACTACAAGAAACGACAGAAAAAGCGCATGGAGGAGGAGCGCGAGCGCGCGACCGAGGACCTCGTCGAGCGCCTGCTCGACGTGCGGGACAACCTGGCGCGTGCGCTCGACACCGACGAGGACGCCGACATCCGCGGCGGCATCGAGTCCACCCTGTCGCAGTTCGACCGGGAACTCGACCGCGAGAACGTCGAGCGCATCGAACCCGAACCCGGCGACGCGGTCGACCCCGTCCGTCACGAGGTGCTGGCGACGGTCCCCTCGGGCGAGAGCGAGGATGCGATTGCGGACGTCCACCGCCCCGGCTACGGGATGGCCGGCAAGGTGCTCCGGCCGGCGCAGGTGACCGTCAGCGACGGCAGCGAAAGCAACGACACGGCCGAAAGCGAGCACACAGCGGGCGATGCCGACGACGAGGGCGGTCCCGGCGGGGACAGCGAGGGGTCGTCCGGCGCCGGTGGAGCAACCGACGAGGACGGCGGGGCCTAGCGCCCGTCACCGCAGGGACGCCGGCGTCGGAACAGTTAATCCTGCTCGCGTTCGCAGTGTGGATGTGCACGTCGAGAACACGTTCCTGGGGGCCCAGCAGGTCGGCGAGAAGACCGAAAAACGCCTCTGGGAGCAGGGCGCGACTCACTGGGAGGCGTTCGACCGGAGCTATCGCGGCATCGGGTCGACGCGTGCGGAGTGTATCGAGCAGTACATCGACCGCGGACAGGCGGCCCTCGACGCCGGTGACCCCGGGTTCTTCGGGGAGCGGTTCCCCTCGCGGGAGCGCTGGCGACTCTACGAGTCGTTCCAGGAGCAGGCCTGCTTTTTCGACATCGAGACAACGGGGTTAGACGCCCACTCCAGCGTGGTCACGACGGTCACACTCCACCAGGACGGCGAGACCAGGACGCTGGTGCGCGGTGACGACCTCACCGGCGAGGAGCTGGCGGCGGCGTTCGAACCGGCCGAACTCCTGGTGACGTTCAACGGCGCACGCTTCGATATCCCGTTTCTCGAGACAGAGTTCAACATCGACCTCGACCAGCCACACATCGACCTGCTCCCGACCTGCCGGCGGGCCGACATCCGGGGTGGACAGGACGACGTCGAGGACAGACTCGGCATCGACCGGTCACTGCCCGACGTGGACGGCCGCGAGGCTGTCAGACTGTGGTACCAGCACGAGCGTGGCGTCGACGGAGCGCTCGAGCGACTCATCGAGTACAACCGCGAGGACACGGAGAACATGGTTCCGATACTCGAACGGACCGTCGACCGTCTCGACCGGCAACTTCTCCCGGACCAGACTGTCGAGGGCTGAGCGGTTACGCGCTCGCCTCCTCGAGTGCAGTCTCGATGTCGTCGGCCTGGGTGACACCGATGAACCGCTCGACGACGCCGTCGTCGTTCTCGACGACCAGCGTCGGGAGCGAGCGCACCTGGTACTCGTTTGCGGTGTCCTGTTCCTCGTCGACGTCGATCTTCTCGAACTCGACGTCGGTCCAGTCCTCCTCGAGTTCCTCGAGGATCGGATCCTGTGTCTTGCACGGCCCACACCAGTCGGCATAGAAGTCCTTGAGCGTAACAGTCATGCCTTCGACTGTACCTACCCGGTCGGTTCGAATAAGGGTTTCCGTCGGTCGGTTCCCCACGACACAGCCAGAGCGCCGGAACAGCGAGGCCGAAACGTTTAGGAAGCGTGGCCATAGAGCTAGGGATATGAGTTCACAGGAGCCCGGTTCCGGGCTGATGTCGAGTGCGGGTCTGGTCCGGTACTTCGACTCGGAGGACAAGAAGGGCATCCAGATCGACCCAAAAAGTCTCGTCGCGTTCAGCGTCCTGCTCGGCGTGCTCGTTCTCCTCCTCAACGCGTTTGGCGCGTGACCGGGTCGGAGCGGCCCGGACGGTGTGACCCCAGGTTTCGGGTCCGTGAAACGAGTTTCGGGTCCGTAAAACGACCGAACTAAGTTCGGGCGCTGGATACGGGTGGGTATGGAATCACGCACACACACGGCAGACGC
This sequence comes from Halovenus sp., assembly GCA_028275145.1. Classification (GTDB taxonomy): domain Archaea; phylum Halobacteriota; class Halobacteria; order Halobacteriales; family Haloarculaceae; genus Halovenus. The sequence continues at coordinate 2,145 of JAQCNG010000356.1, forward strand.
GACGCCGGGCGAGACGGTGACCGTCGCCGGTTGGGTACACGAGATTCGTGACCTCGGCGGCATCGCGTTTCTCATTCTCCGGGACAGCACGGGCAAACTCCAGGTCAAGTTCGAGAAAGACGAGATGGGCGACCAGCTCGTCGAGACGGGGCTGGGGGTCCACCGCGAGAGTGTCATCTCGGTCACCGGTGCCGTCGAGGAGGAGGAGCGGGCACCGACCGGTGTGGAACTCGTTCCCGATGGAATCGAGGTGCTCGCGGAGGCCGACCCGGAACTGCCGCTCGACCCGTCCGGAAAGGTCGACGCCGAACTCCCGACACGGCTCGACAACCGGACGCTGGACCTGCGCAAGTCCGAGGTAAAGGCCATCTTCGAGATCCGTGCGGCGATGCTCGATGGGGTCCGGGACGCGTTTCGCGACCTGGGCTGTACAGAGATAAACACACCCAAGATTGTCGCCACGGGGACCGAGGGCGGGACGGAGCTGTTCCCGGTGACGTACTTCGGGCGCGAGGCGTTTATGAACCAGAGCCCACAGCTTTTCAAACAGCTGATGGTCGGCTCGGGGCTGGAGCGTGTCTTCGAGATTGGACCGATCTTTCGCGCGGAGGAACACAACACACCGCGACATCTCAACGAGGCGACCTCGATCGACTTCGAGTCGGCGTTTATCGACGACAGCGAGGCGATGGACGCCTGTGAGGCGGTCGTCGTCGGGGCCTACGAGAGCGTCGCCACGAACTGCGAGGACGAACTCGGGGCGCTGGGGCTGGCCGGGGAGTTCACCGTGCCCGACCCGGGCTTTCCCCGACTCTCCTACGGCGAGGCAATCGAGCGCATCAACGCGACCGGCGAACTCGACGAGCCACTGGCCTGGGGTGACGACCTCTCGACGGAGGCCGAGCGTGCGCTCGGCGACGAGGTCGGTGGCCACTACTTTGTAACCGACTGGCCCAGCGAGATCAAACCCTTCTATATAAAGGACCGCGACGACGACGAGACGCTGTCGACGGGGTTCGACCTGATGCACCCGCGGCTAGAACTCGTCTCGGGCGGGCAGCGTGAACACCGCCACGACCACCTCATCGAGGGGTTCGAACAGCAGGGGCTGGAACCCGAGGCCTTCGAGTACTACACGAAGATGTTCCGCTACGGGATGCCCCCACACGCCGGCTGGGGACTCGGCGCGGAGCGACTCGTCATGACGATGCTCGGTCTCGACAACATCCGCGAGACGGTGCTGTTCCCGCGGGACCGCCA
>JAQCNG010000362.1 GCA_028275145.1 Halovenus sp.
TCGTCGCCGAGAAAGGTGTCTCGAAGGAGAAACGCCCGGAGGAGTGGGCCGAGATAATCGAGGCAATCCGACTGGTGCGTGACGAGACCGACATCGAGATCGACGCCTCGCTCGGACTCCTGACCGAGGAGGAGGCGGAGATACTCGCCGACGAGGGACTCAACCACTACAACCACAACATAGAGACCTCGCGGCGCTACTTTCCCGAGATTGTCAACACCCACACCTTCGAGGACCGTCTGAAGACGCTCAGGCGGGCAAAGGCCGTTGGGATGGACCTCTGTGCGGGGGTCATCCTGGGGATGGGCGAGACGCCGGCCGACCGCGTGGAGGCGGCGATAGAACTGCAGGCAATCGGTGTCTCCTCGCTCCCGGTGAACATCCTCAACCCGGTCGAGGGGACCCCGCTGGGTGACAGAGAACACGCAGACATCTCACAGACAGAGCTCATCAAGACAGTCGCGGTCTACCGGTTTCTCCACCCCGAGGCGCGGGTGCGTCTCACCGGGGGGCGGGAGGTGAACCTCGCGCCCGACGAGCAGCACCTGCCGTTCGAGGCGGGTGCGGACGGCCTGCTCACGGGCGATTACCTCACCACCGAGGGCCAGGACCCCGCCGACGACATCGAGATAATCGAGCGGGCCGGTCTGGAGCCGAACCGCTCGGCAAACGAGTTCGACCCGGAGGCGGTCAAGCGCCGACACGGCGAGAACGCCGACGCGACCGGTCCAGAGACCGCGGCAGGAACGGCCACGAGCAACGCGACCGACGACGACTGACACTGAGCAACAGACACAATGAACGAGATTCGATTCGGCGTACTCGGCACAGGTGGAATCGGACGGCGGACACTGGAACACGCAACGGCAGAGGACGACCTCACACCGGTGGCGGCGTGTGACCGCAACGGTGTGGCAATCGCGGACGAGGCGCTCGACGTCGAGGAGTTGCTGGCGGCGACGGAGGGCAACATCGCGAGCGGGCCCGACGACGACCAGCGGACCGACGGCGGAGCGGCGGTCAAGCAGGCCGGCGAGCACCGCGGCGTGGCGGCCTCCCGGCAGGGCAACCCGACGGAGACACCGATCGACGACATCATCGAGGCCTCGGAAAGGCTGGACGCGGTGCTGTTCGCGCTCCCGAACCTCGAACACGACTTCATCCCGCGGGTGGCCGACCGGTTCGCCGAGGCGGGCTACGAGGGTGTGCTCGTGGACGTGCTCAAGCGCTCGCGGGTCATCGGGATGCTGGCGGAACGGGCCGACGCCTTCGAGCAGTCGGGCATCACCTTCGTCTGTGGCGCGGGGGCAACGCCGGGCTTTCTGACCGGCGCGGCCTCGATTGCGGCCCAGTCGTTCGTCGAGGTGGAGGCGGTCGACATCTGGTGGGGTGTGGGTCTCAAGTCGGGCTACGAGGACAATCGCGGCACCGTCCGCGAGGACATCGCACATCTCGACGACTACGACCTCGAGACCGCCCGCGACCTCAGCGAGGCCGAAATCGAGGAGATAATCGACGAGCACGACGGCGTCATCGAGTTCACCGATATGGAACACGCCGACGACGTGCTGCTGGAGCGGGCGGGCATCTGTGACGCCGCGGACGTCACCGTTGGCGGGGTGCTCGACGTCCGGTCGGACGAGAAACCCACCACCACCACCGTCCGGGTGACGGGTCGCACGTTCGACGGCGAGCGCGGGACGAACACGTTCCAACTCGACGACGCGACCAGCATGGAGGCGAACGTCAACGGGCCGGCGCTTGGCTACACGAGGGCGGGTGTCCTGCGCAACCGTGCCGGCGAGTTCGGCGTCTTCGGCCCGGCGGAGTTGATGCCCCGGGGATGACGCTGCGCCACGACCGCGGGTTCGACCTCGAGGGTCGACTCCGGAAGCGCGAACAGCGGGACCTGCGCCGTGACCTCGCGCCGGTCGACCGCGTCGGTGCGCGCGCCCGGACGGCACCCGACCCACAGGGCGACCCCCCGGCGTTCGACGACGAGGCGCTGGTGTTCGCGGCGAACAACTATCTGGGGCTGGCCAGCGACGAGCGGGTGGCCGCTGCTGCCGCCGAGGCCGCCAGCGAGGTTGGAACCGGGGCCGGCGCGTCGCGGCTCATCGTCGGCGACACACCGGTCCACCGGTCGCTGGAGCGGGCACTCGCCGACGAGAAATCCACCGAGCGGGCGCTCGCATTTTCATCGGGCTACGCCGCAAACGCCGGAACGATAACCGCGCTCGACCCGGACGTGGTGTTCTCCGACCGGTTGAACCACGCGAGCATCATCGACGGCGTGCGCCTCTCGGGGGCCGACGTCGAGGTGTACGACCACTGTGACCCCGGGGCGCTCCGTGAGGCGATGGCCTCGCGGGGGAGCGCGAGCGACCCGGACACGGACGGCACCGGAGCGGACAAGTCGTGGCTGGTGGTCACGGATTCGGTGTTCTCGATGGACGGGACAGTTGCGCCGCTGGAACGGCTCTGTGAGGTCACCGAGGAGTACGGCGCGTGGCTGATGGTCGACGACGCCCACGCGACAGCGGTTCACCCGGGCGGTATCGTCGGCGAGCGGGGGCTGGCCGACCGGGTCGAGGTGCAGCTCGGGACGCTCTCGAAGGCGCTGGGCGCACAGGGTGGTTTCGTCGCCGGGTCGGAGCCACTGGTCGAGCACCTGCTCAACGCCGCCCGCTCGTTTGTCTTCTCGACGGGACTGGCACCGCCGGCGGCCGCCGCCGCCGAGCGCGCGCTCGAACTCGCACCGGAGCGGCGGGACCAACTGCAGGCAAACACGGAGCGTCTCCGGACGGGACTGGAGACGGCGGGCTACGAGGTGTGGGGGGAGAGCCACATCCTGCCGGTGCTGGTCAGAGACCGGGAGGCGGCACTCGCGCTCGACGAACGCCTGCGCGAGCGGGGTATCGTCGCCCCAGCCATCCGCCCGCCGACGGTGCCCGATGGGACGAGTCGCGTCCGACTCGCCCCCCAGGCCACCCACACAGAGGCCGAAATCGACCGGGCGGTTGCGGCCTTCAAGGCCGCCGGCGAGGCGGTGGGGTTGCTGTGAGCGTCGCCGTCGTCGGCACCGACACCGGTGTCGGCAAGACTGCTGTGACTGCCGCCATCCTCGCCCGCCTGCGCGACCGCACGACCCGGACGGCGGGTTCGGAGACGACCGACGAGACTGCCGGCCTGCCGCGCGCAGTCAAGCCCGCACAGACCGGCTATCCGGAGGACGACGACGCGGGCTACGTCCGGTGGGCCTGCGAGGACGAGAACGCGGCCGTCCGACTCCGGACGTACGGCGAACCGCTCGCGCCTGCGGTTGCCGCACGGCGCGCGGAGGACCCCATCGTCTACGACCGGTTGCTCGCGGACACGCGGGCGGCGATGGGGGCGACCGACCGGGCGGTCGTCGAGGGTGCCGGTGGACTGCGCGTGCCGCTGTCGAACGACCCGCCACGGGAGATAGTCGACCTGGTGGCGGACCTCGGCGTGCCGGCGCTGGTGGTCGCGCGCTCGGGACTCGGCACGCTGAACCACACCGCCCTGACCGTCGAGGCGCTGCGCCGCCGCGGGGTGCCCGTCACCGGCGTCGTGTTGAACCGGTACACCGGCGAGTCGGCCGCCGAACGGACGAACCCCGCCGAACTCGAGCGGATGTGCGACGCTCCGGTCTGGACGCTGCCCGAGGCCACGCTCGACTCGCCTGCCGACCTGCGCGCGCTCGCCGGGCACCTGCCGCCGCTTTCCGACCTGTTCACCGTCGACCGGGACCGCTGAGTGGGTGGTCTGCGAACGGTGACAGACGGAGTTCGGACAGGCAGACAGTGTTGCGGGCAATCGGGGCAGGGGGCCGGACTGGGTGCAACGGGGGTCGTCTCGTCGGACTGGCCGTCGGTGCCGGGGGCACGCGAGTCTCCGGACCCGCGAGACGCTCGGTGACCCTTGCGGTCAGACATCCTCGATATCGAGAAAGTGGACCACCGGGTCGACCGCGAGATTCCGGTAGTTGAAACAGGCCCGCCGGCCACAGTGTGGACAGTTCCTCGGGACGGTGAGTCGGTCGCTGTCGAGACATACCGGTCGAGTAATCGCGGGCACCTCCCCGTGTGCGGGTTCGGTCGTAACCGACCGCAGGACGTGTGTCGAGGCCGGTCGGTCGGTGTCTGCCTCGTGGACGAACGACTCGTGTGTCCCGTAGCGAAAGCCACAGTGTGGACACTCGACAGCGGGCGTGTCGGCCGGGTCGTAGAGGGAGTTGTTCTTCGGCACCAGCACGTAGTCGGCGGCGAACACGCGGAGGTGGTGGCCGTCACCGCAGGTGGTCGACCGGCGGCACTGGTCGTCACGGTCGAGGTAGAGTTTCTCCCCCAGCGTCGCCGTCGGGCGCGGCGAGACGAGCGGCAGGCGTCGTGGCTCCGAGTCGAACGCCTCAACCCGGTAGATGGCGACATCCTCACCCAGCGGAACCGTCGCCGTCGACTGGCAGGCCGGACAGTCGACCCTGTACTGTGCCATACTACGCGAAACTGAGCGGTTCCTGGTACTTAACTTCGGCCCCACAACCGGCACAGGCCCGGAGAGCGGTCCGGTCGGCCCGCCCGGTGACGGAGACAGGCGCGGAGGTATCACAGTGCAGGACCCGCGAGTCGGTTACTCGTAGACGCCGTTGAACCGCTCCGCGAGGTCGATGTCGTTTTCGGTGATGCCGCCGGCGTCGTGTGTGGTGAACCGCACCTCCACCTCACCCCAGTTGATTATCATCTCCGGGTGGTGCCAGGCGTCCTCGGCGATACCGCCCGCGCCGGCCGCGAACCCGATTGCGTCGAGGTACGCGTCGAACTCGAACTGTCGCACGATCTCGTCGCCGTCCCGTGTCCAGCCGTCGGGGAGCTGTGCCTCGATTTCGCTGTCCGAGAGAAGGTCAGACATACCATCTCGACTGTCGACTGCCAGCACAATGATACTGTCGGCCCGGTCTGTGGCGACCCACACAGCGCATCGACTGACCGGGGCGGGCACACAGAGGGCAACCGTATTAGTTGCTCCGTCCCCTACGGATGTGTATGACAGCAGACGAGTCCCCAGACACAGCAGCACAGACCCACGAGGTGGTCGTCGTCGGCGGCGGCCCGGGTGGGTTGGCGAGCGCACTCTACACGACGCGGCTCAACCACGACACGGCGCTGGTCGACCGGGGTGGGGGGCGCGCGGCGATGATGCTCGACACACACAACGTCATCGGCGTCACCGAGGAGACTTCCGGCGGGGAGTTTCTCCAGACGGCAAAACAGCAACTCGACCACTACGGCACCGAACTCTACCGGGACACTGTCACCGACATCGAGGCCACGGGGGAGGCGTCGCCGCGTTTCGTTGTCGAGACAGACGGGCAGACACTGCACGCGGACGCGGTGGTCCTCTCGACGGGGTTCAACGACATCCGTCCGGATCCGCCGCTGCCCCGGACGGGACGGGGGTTGCACTGGTGTCTCCACTGCGACGCCTACATGTTCCGCGACGAACCGGTGTACGTGATGGGTCACGACGAGGGGGCCGCCCACGTCGCGATGATTATGCTCAACTTCACCGACGAGGTGGACCTGTTGCTCCGCGGCGAGGAACCCGACTGGAGCGAGGAAACCGACGAACTCGTGCGCGCGCACCCAATCGATATCGTCAGTACCGACATCGACGGGATGTTCAAAGACCCCGAGGACTCCTCGTGGCTGGGCGGGTTCGAGTTCGAGGACGGGACGAGTCGCGAGTACCGGGGCGGGTTCGCGATGTACGGCTCGGACTACAACGCCGACCTGGCCGAAGGTCTGGGCTGTGAGCGCAACGACGACGGCACGATAGTCGTCGACGAGGACGGCCTGACGAGCGTCGAGGGCGTCTACGCCGTCGGCGACATCACCCCCGGCAACAACCAGATTCCGATTGCGATGGGTGAGGGTGCAAAGGCCGGTATCGCCATCCACAAGTCGCTGCGCACATACCCGAAAGCGCTCTCGGAGCTATCGGCGGAGGGCGACGTGGACGCCGACACCACCTCGACGGCATCCGCCGACGACTGATACGGCCCTCCCTCCAGTCACATGGCTCCTGGACGGCTCCTGGACGGCTCCTGGACGGCTCCTGGACGGCTCCTGGACGGCGAACCGCACCGGCCAGGCAAACACACCTGTAGCGCCTCTCGGAGTATCTGTGGTTTGTCGGTTGCTCTCCCCGCCGGGAGAAGGCCGCTTTCTCAGATCATAAGTACTTTCATCCCCAGTTAAGTGTCTGGTGGGAGTAGCAGTCTGTATGTACGACCGGGTTCTGCTGCCGACCGACGGGTCCGACGCGATGGTGACTGTCGTGGACCACGCCGTCAGACTCGCGGCCCACCACGGGGCGACGTTGCACGCCCTGTACGTGGCAAACACAGCATCGCTGAGTCACCTGCCGGCGGAGGCCGGTTGGGAGAACGTCACCGAGGCGCTCCACAGCGAGGGAGAGAGCGCACTCGCCGCCGTCGAGAGTCGCGCGGACGACCACGACGTCCCGGTGGAATCGGAGACTCTCGAGGGTTCCCCCGCGCGGGAGATTCTGGAGTACGCGGAGGCGGCGAACTGCGACGTCGTGGTGATGGGGACACACGGTCGCACAGGTGTCGACCGACTGTTGCTCGGAAGCGTCGCAGAGCGGGTCGTCCGTTCCTCGCCCGTGCCGGTGGTCACCATCCGGGTGACCGAGGAGTAAGCCTTGCGAGCGCGGACCGGGAAACCGCCCGAGCGGACTGTGACGGGCCGGACACCGGAGCGGTCGGCCGGGAAACCGTGCGCGTTTTACCTGTCGATATCGAAGTGCCCGCAAGGTCGATATTCATGGAGATGCCACGCCGGATGAACACGTACTGTCCGCACTGCAACGAACATCACGAGCACGAGGTAGAGAAGGTCCGAACGGGCCGCTCCTCGGGGATGAAGAAGGTAAACGACCGCCAGCGCGAGCGCCAGTCGGGTATCGGGAACGACGGCAAGTTCTCGGAGGTGCCGGGTGGCGACAAGCCGACCAAAAAGACACAGTTGACCTACCGCTGTGGCGAGTGTGGCCGCGCCCACCAGCGCGAGGGCTGGCGCGCAGGCCGGCTCAAGTTCCAGGAGTAACAATGCCAGGAAGCTTCCATCTGCTCGGCTGTCCGGACTGTGAGAACGAACAGGTCGTCTTCGAGAAGGTCGCCTCGTCGGTCGCGTGTGCGGTCTGCGGGCACACGCTCGCCCGCCCGACCGGCGGAAAAGCCGCGTTCGAGGGCGAACACATCGAGAGCGTCGAACCACGATGAAATACAGCGGCTGGCCCGAGGCGGGCGAACTCGTCGTCGGCCGGGTCGACGAGATCGAGGATTTCGGTGTGTTCGTCGACCTGCTGGAGTACGAGGACAAGCGTGGGCTCTGTCACGTCAGCGAGGTCGCCGCCGGGTGGATAAAGAACGTCCGTGACCACGTCAACCCCGACCAGCGCGTGGTCGCGAAGGTGCTCGACGTCGACAAGGGAGCCCAGCAGATCGACCTCTCGCTGAAAGACGTCAACGACCACCAGCGAAAGGACAAGATACAGGACTGGAAAAACGAACAAAAGGCCGACAACTGGATGGAGATCGCGTTCGGTGACGCCCCCGACGAGGTGTTCGAGACGGTGGCGAACACGCTGCTCGCGGAGTTCGGCTCGCTGTACGACGGGTTCGAGTCGGCGGCGATAAACGGCTACGAGGCGTTCGCGGAGGTGGACCTGACCGACGACCAGCAGGCCGCCGTCGTCGAGACTGCCCGCGACAACGTCTCGGTGCCGTACGTGACAGTCACCGGCTACGTGGACCTGGAGTGCCCCGGCGCGGACGGGGTCGACGTGGTCCGCGAGGCGCTCCAGGCCGCCGAGGGCAACGGCGGCGTGCCCGAGGAGGTCGACCTCGAGGTCACCTACGTCGGCGCGCCGGAGTACCGCATCGAGGTGCAGGCACCCAACTACAAAACCGCCGAGGCACAGCTAGAGGCGAGCGCCGACCGCGCCGGCGACGTGGTTACCGACCACGACGGCACCGCCGAGTACCACCGCGAGCGCTCCGAGAGCGAGGGCTGAACCCGACAGACGGCCGGTCTCCGTCCCACAGCGAGATGAAATCCGACATTCTGGTCTGTACAGCGTCCGAACACGACCGGCCAGTGTACACACTGTCCGGGGAGTGTCCGGTCTGTGGTGGGGAGGCGAGAAACAGCGCGCCGGCGCCGTTCTCGCCGACCGACCCACACGGCGAGTATCGACGCGCACTTAAGCGGCGCAACCGCCAATAGATGACATGGACGAGTTCGAGATAGAGCGGGTCGCAGAGCCGGAGCTAACGGAGCCGGCGTTCATCGAGGGGCTGCCAGGTGTCGGCCACGTCGGCAAACTCGCCGTCGAACACCTGCTGGAGGAACTCGATGGAGAGCTGATCCGGCGGGTCTACTCGACACACCTGCCACCCCAGGTCGGTGTCGAGGACGGCGTCGCAACGCTCGCGTGTGCGGAGGTCCACGCGCTCGATGCCGACG
>JAQCNG010000364.1 GCA_028275145.1 Halovenus sp.
GCGCGCACCGTCGGTTGTGGTCGAGTGTCCAACAGGTAGGAGTGGGACACTCCGAACCGCTCATAAAGGGAAATCGCCTGCGGAGTCTGGAATCTCTGTGCCCACGTCGGGTATAAATTCCGACACAGAAACAGGAAGCCCTGTCCGCAACAAGCAAGGGGCGGGTAGCCCCGAGCGCGGTAGGTCAGGGTAGTTCACTGGTCAGAACGGGAGTCCACCGACAAGCCCCGCCGTTCACGGCGTAGGTGACCGGGCCACACGTCTCAGCGGGCGAAACACCACGTCACGGTTTTATCGGCTGTCGCACAACCATCGGCCATGACAGCGATTGCGGTCGATAGTCTCACAAAGGAGTACGACACGGTCACGGCGCTCGACCGGGTGTCACTCGACGTCGAGGAGGGCGAGATATTCGGCTTTCTCGGCCCGAACGGGGCCGGCAAGTCGACGCTCATCAACCTGCTACTCGATTTCGCCCGGCCGACGGCGGGCAGCGCCCGCATCTTCGGCAACGACTGCCAGACCGACGGGGTTCAGGCCCGCGAGCACCTCGGTGTCGTCCCGGAGGGGTACTCGGTGTTCGACCGACTCACCGGTCGCAAACACGTCGAGTACGCCACCCGGTCGAAAGACGCCGACGCCGACGCGGTCGAACTGCTCGACCGGGTCGGACTCCGGGACGTGTCCGAGCGAACGGCCAGTGAGTACTCGAAGGGGATGAAACAGCGGCTGGTGCTTGCGATGGCGCTCGCGGGCGACCCCGACCTGTTACTTCTCGACGAACCGACAACCGGGCTGGACCCGAACGGGGCCGCCGAGATGCGCCGTGTGCTCCGCCAGGAGAACGAGCGCGGCGCGACAATCTTTTTCTCCAGTCACATCCTCGAACAGGTGGAGGCGGTCTGTGACCGGGTCGGCATCCTGCAGAACGGCCAGCTCGTGGCCGTCGACACAATCGAGGGGTTGCGCGAGTCCATCGGCGGCGGCACCAAACTGGTCATCGCGCCCGACGACCTGACCACCGGTGCCGTCCAGTCGGTCCGGGCAATCACAGGCGTCGACGACGCGCAGGTGCTCGAGGGGCCGACCCTGGAGGTGACCTGCGCGAACGACACGAAGATGGACGTTCTACTGGAGCTAGACAACGCCGGCGTGGAGGTGGTCAACCTGCGCACCGAGGAGGCCTCGCTCGAGGATATGTTCGTCGCGTACACGCAGGGCGGGGCATGAGCTGGCAGGTCATCACCCGCTGGGATGCCGCCGAGACGGTGCGTCCCCGGTCGGTAAAGCTTCTGCTCGCCCTGCCGGCGCTGGTCATCCTCGGCGGTGCCTACCTCTACCCCGTGTTCGGCTCGGAGCCGTACACCACCGCCCGGTTCGCGGGGTTCGTCAGCGGTCTGCTGTCCACTGTCGTGGCGCTTGCCGGCATCCTGCTCGGCTACAACTCGGTGGTAGGCAAGCGCGAGTCGGGCGCGATACGGCTCTCCCTGTCGCTGCCACACTCCCGACGGGACGTCGTCTGGGGAACTCTCGCCAGCCGTGCCGGACTGCTCTGTGGGACGATGGCTGTCGCCCTCGGGGTCGGACTGGCGCTCGTTGTCTACCCGTTCGGGAGCCTCTCGGTGCTCCGGTCGCTCGCGTTTGCCGCACTGACCGTTGCCCTCGGTGCGGTCTGGGTCAACCTCGGGCTGGCCGCGTCGCTGGTGGCCGCGACAAAGCGGCGCGCGTTCGTCCTCGCGTTCGGGCTGTTCGTCGTCCTCGAGTTCGCCTGGGGTGGACTGCTGTTGGCCGCCGAGCGTGGGCTCTCCGAGACCGGTTTCGTCGGTGACGACCCCGCCGCCACCGCGGCGGTCCAGGCCGCCGAACCCGGCGCGGTGTTCCAGCGACTCGTCGACGGCTTCGTCGACCCGAGCGCGACCGTCGGCAGCGCCTGGTATCTCGACGAGTGGCTCGCGCTGGCGGTGTTTATCGCCTGGCTGACAGTGCCGCTCGGGTTCGCGTACTACCGGTTCAAGGGGAGTGATATCGCATGACCTGGCGCGATGTCGCCTACAAGGATGTCAACGACGCGAGCCGGTCGCGGACGCTGTGGCTGCTCTTTGGCCTGCTGACGGTGGCCTTTGGCGGCTACGCGGTCGCCCACGGCCGAATCGGCGAGGAGAGTTTCACCGCCTTCGTCGAGGTTCTCGCGGTCGATATCGTCGTCCCACTGGTGCCGCTGCTGGGGATCTTCCTGGGCTACCGGTCTATCGCCGACGACCGGGCCGACGGCAGCGCGTTGCTCACGCTGTCGCTGCCAAACTCCCGCCGGGACCTGCTGGCGGGGACGTTCGCCGGCCGGTCTGTCGTGTTGCTGGTTCCGTCGCTGCTGACCCTGGCCGGCGCGGGCACTGTCGGCGCGGCGCTGTACGGCACCGACGGCGCTCTGGGGTTTCTGTGGCTGTTGCTGGTTACGGCGCTGTACGGGTTGGCGTTCGTCGCAGTCGGTGTTGCACTGTCTGCGGTGACGACTACCGAGCGGCGGATAACGTACGGGGCCACCGGTGGCTACCTCCTGCTGGTGTATCTCTGGAGCGGGCTGGTTTCCTTTCTTCTGGACTTTGTCCACCGCTTCCACGGCAGCGTGAGTTCGCCCGACTGGGTGGAACTGCTCCAGCTCGCACAGCCGAGCGAGGCCTACCTCCGACTCCTCCGTGCCGGGCTCGATATCGACGCCGCCGGCCAGTACGTCGGGCCGGACAGCCCGCTGTACATCGACTGGTGGACCGGGCTACTGCTGCTCGTGCTCTGGATAGTGGTGCCGCTCGCGGTTGCTCACCGCCGGTTCACCAGCGGCGACCTCTGAGCGCACCCGGCCGGTCGTTCGAACCCCGGTCGCCCCGCCAACTGATACGGTCGTTCGTGACTCTTTACGCTCCTGGTGACACAAGTTGCGTGTATCACGCCCTGACAGACCTATCTGTGACTGGACACGAAAATAATCACGAACGACCGTATGAGATGGGGCCGCGGCTGGTCACCGGAGTGATAAGAGAAGCTGTCGGTGTGTCGCGGCGTCAGCCGAACAGTTCGCCGAGACCCTCGCCGGCGTCGTCCTCGTCGTCGTCCTCGTCGTCGTCGTCCTCGGCTTCGGCTTCCTCCTCGACTTCCTCCTCCTCGTCGTCCTCGGTTGTCTCCGCGGCGCCACCGGCAGCGGCACCACCGGCGGCGGCACCGCCAGCGGGGACGGCCGCGGCCTCGTCGACGGCCTCGTCGATGTCGACGTCCTCGAGCGCCGCGACGAGCGCCTTGACGCGGGACTGCTCCACGTCGACGCCCGCCGCCTCGAGGACATCCGTCAGGTGTTGTTCGTTGATCTCTGCGCCCGATTCGTTCAGGATGAGTGCTGCGTATACGTATTCCATTGTTTATCCGAACATCGCTCCGAGTGCGTCGCCGCCGTCCTCGTCGTCGTCATCGTCGACATCCTCGTCGTCGGCCTCGGCGTCGTCCTCGGACTCCGTCTGGTCATCTGCCTGTTCGTCGGTCTGGTCGTCAGTCTCTACGGACTCGGTTTCGACGGCCTCGAGATCCTGCAGTTCCTCCGGCAGGGCCTCGTCGTCGTCGATGCGGGCCGCGAGCGCCCGGACCTGGCTGTCCGCCCGGCCGACGAGGTCCGGCACCACCTCGGGGGCCTCGATTGCGGCCTGTAGCGCGAGGCTCTCTGCCTCGCCGGTGGCCTTCGAGAGCACGAGCGGTGCGGTCTGGGCGGTCGCGATGCCGGCGTTGACCGCGAGGTTCTGCCCGCGGCTCGTCGCGGTGCGCACGTCCGCGCGGTAGGCCGCCACGTCGAGTTCGAGGTCCTCCGGTTCGAACAGCACGCCGTCGGCGAACACCGCACGGAGGTCGAGACCGACCTCCTTTGGCTCGATGCCCAGTTCGCCCAGCACGTTCGACAGCTCCGCCGACACCTCGCCGCCGGCATCGAGCACCGTCGAGTCCTCCATCACCTTTATCGAACCGCCGTCGATGCGCGCGCTCGCGCCGACGCTCTGTAGCTCGCCCACGAACGGGCCGGGGTCGACACCCGTGTCACCCTCGGGGATGACGATATCGCTCGGTGTGACCTCGCCCGCGTTGATGGGTGCGGACGTCTTCGAGGCCTCGAGTTGCTGGTAGAGGCCAAATGAGTTGTCGTTCGTGCCGATCAGTCCGACCTGACCGCTGACGTAGCCGGTGAGCTGTTCGAACCCCTCACCGAGCGTCTCCAGGGCCCGCACGAGCAGCGTGTTGCGGGAGACCCGCAGCGCCGCCGTCCCGTGCAGGTTGCTCCGCATCTCCTGGAGCTGTCGGCTCGGGATGCCGGTGATGTCGACGACCCCGACGCTGTCGTACGCCGCGAGGAACTCCGCGAGTTCGTCGACCTCTCTGCGCTTCCACTCGGGAATCGTCTCGGTCTGTCGTTGTGTGCTCATCTCAGACCACCTCGACTGCCGGGCCCATCGTTGTCTTCACGTAGATGTCACCGATGTTGAGCGGCCCCTTCTCCAGGTCCGCCTCGAGTCGCCGGATGATGACGTCGATGTTGTCGGCGATCTCCTCGGCGGACATGTCCTCTGCCCCGACGCGGGTGTGGAAGGTCCGCCG
>JAQCNG010000365.1 GCA_028275145.1 Halovenus sp.
ACCGCACCGACAACGTCACTTCGCTCGACCACCCCGCTCGTCCGTATCTCGGCGTGTATGAGGTACTTTGCTGAATGTTGCATTGATGATCTGCCCCGCGAGGGGCCGTGTTCGTGATGATGCCATGAAACTGCTCATGGACGCGCCTACCTACGTGTGCCAATAAAAAATAACCACGGGTATGACACGCCGATATCCCGTGTCGACACCCCGCTGAGCCCGGTGACACGCCGATATCCCGTCTCCGGTGGCCCGCCCGGTGTCTCGCTACCACCGCCGGAACGCGTAGAGGTAGCCGAAGCCGACGGCCGCGGTGAGCGCGACGAGCAGGCAGAGCTGTGAGAGCGCCGCAATCGATGGGTTGGCGACGAGTCCGCGCAGTCGACGGGGCCCGGCGGTGAGCGCGAGATGCCGGAGGAAATCGCGCTCGGCGTCGCCGCGGCCGGCCCCGAGCGTCTCGACGGCCCGCTTGGAGTAGCCCTGCCAGAACGCCCGCCGCAGGAGCCACGGCACCTCGGTCCGGTACTCGAAGACCTTGTGTGCGACCACCGCCTCGGGGTTGTACAGCACACCCCGGTCGAACGCCTGGCCCATCCGGAGACAGAACTCCGTCTCCTCGGCCTGGAGGTTCTCGTCACCGGCGAGTCCGACCTGCTCGTCGAACCCGCCCAGTTCCTCGAACACCTCCTGTCGGAAGGAGATGTTCGACCCCATCGTGTTGCGCACCTCCGTCCAGTCCTCGAGTCGGGGCTCGTAGGTGACACCGACGAGCCAGGAGAACTCCTCGGGCAGGTGGTCGGGTCTGCCGTCGACCCACTCGGGCACCATCCGCCCGCCGACCGCCAGTGCGCCCTCCTCGTAGCCCCGGCAGAGCTGTTCGACCCAGTCCTCGCGGGCGACGGCGTCGTCGTCGAGAAAGGCAACGACATCGCCCGAGGCCCGCTCGACCCCGCGGGTGCGGCTGTAGGAGAGCCCCCGGTTTGTCTCGTTGCAGTGAATCTGGACGTCCTCGTGGTCGCCGAACTCCTCGCGGACCCGCGCACAGACCGCGTCGTTCCCGTCGACGACCGCGACCACCTCGACGGCCTCGTGTGTCTGGCCGAGAACGCTCTCGACTGCCACACGGAAGTCGTCGTAGCGCTTCTCACTGTGCACGCAGATGACGACCGAAACCTGCATCTGTCTCATCTTCCGCCGAACCGGCGATAAGTATTGTCATCCCGGCGGCGAGATTGCTCAACTGCACGCCACGCAGAGGGAGAGCATACACGACTCCGGAACCTGCTCGGTGGACTGCTCTCGCGTGGCCCCGCAGAGCAGACCGTCACAGCAGTCGACGCCACCGTCGCGTCGCTCTGTCGGCCGACTCACTCCCGTGTGAGCAACGCCGGAAGCTCATCGACCGAGTCGAGAACCGCACTCGCGCCGGCAGCCTCGAGCTTCTGTTGGCCCTCCGACCCGGAGAGCCCGCCGGTGAGCACACCCACCCCGCGGTACGTGCGGTCGTCGCTGGCGGTTGCGTTGACCGCCGTGCGCACGTCGTCGAGCGTGTCGCCGACGAAGGCGAGCCGGTCGGCGTCGAGCCGGTCGGCGAGGGTCACGAGCGCCT
>JAQCNG010000004.1 GCA_028275145.1 Halovenus sp.
CGACCAGCTCGCCGAGGACGACTTCATCATCGTCCAGAGCGAGGCAACTGGTACCGAGGGTGTGCTGCTCGAGGCCGTGCTCCGTAACGGTCTCGACGTGCAGGAGTACGTCGACACTCTCCTTGGTGACGACCCCGTCGACGAGGAAATCACCGCAGAGTTCGACGCAGCCAACAACATCAACCTCGACGTCCCGAAGGTCGGTGAGCCGGGGTACGCGGCAAACACCATACTCGATTACCGGTTCTCCATCCGGGAGACCCAGGCTTCGGTGGACGAGCGCTTCGAGTTGACCGGTCCGAACGTTGCCGAGGATGAGGTCAACGCGGTTGTCCCCGACACCGAGCGCGGAGAGGTTATCGCGGATCTGAACGCCGACCAGACGCCGAGCACGTTCTACGTCCCGTACCAGGTCACCGAGGACCTGCCGATCCCGACGGGTGACACGTTCGCACCCGACCTCGAGTTCGACGTCCAGACCGTGTTCGACGCACGCGGTGGTGCGCAGGCCAACCCGGTCTACGAGAGTGTCGACCGCAGCATCGCCCTCAACGACAATGCGCCCCTGAGCAACGCGCCGACCGGGGCCAGCAACGTTACCGGCCTCAACTACGTGCAGGGTAGTGTTGCCTTCGACGACGTGCACGTGAACGTCGGTGAACTGCGGGTGCCCTCCCAGGAGTACACCATCAGTGGCACCACCACGCTGGCACCGGGCACGGAAGTGAACGTCCGACTGCTCAGCGAACTCGACGAGGCGACGCCGTTCCTCAAGGTGCAGGAGGGTATCGTGGTGGAGCCCCAGGCCGACAGTCCGCTGTCGACCTTCGAGGCCACCTTCGACTTCTCCGAGACGCGTGACAACGTCACCATCCAGGGCGGTACGCCGTTCGAGGCTGACGTCCTCCGCACGGGCGGGAACATCATCACCGGCGGTGACGATGTCCCCGGCCTCGTGCTCGAGGATCCGGAGGTTTCGACCTTCGAGTTCAACGAGCAGCGCAGTGACGGCAACGCGGTGTCTGTCACCGCCTACGAGGCCAACCGTGTCTCGCAGATCACGATCCTGAACGAGGAAGGTCTCGAGATCGGCACGAGTGAGGTGCTCCCGGCAAACGAACTGCAGGAGCAGTTCAACATCGTGCTGGACGAGCAGATCCAGAGCAACCAGGACGTGACCGCTGTTGCCGAGTTCGTCGAACCTGATCCGGCTCAGGTTGGCGGCAACCCCCTCGCCGAGGAGACCGCAGGTGTTCTCGTCGAGGACCAGAGCGAGCCGTTCTTCAGTGTCGGCGGTCTGTCGCCACAGGTGGCGACTGTTCCGGTCGGCACTGAGGTCACCGTGGAGGCAACCGTCGAGAACCTGGGCGACCAGGAGGGCACCCAGTCGGTGACCCTCTCGGCGGGTGACTTCAGTGACTCCCAGGACCTGACGCTGGCCGGTGGCGCGAGCGACACGGTCAGCTTCACGTTCAACTCGGACGGTCTCGGTGCGGGTGAGTACACCCACACGGTTTCGACCGACGACGACCAGGCCGCTGGTTCGCTGACGGTCGAGGCCGAACCCGACCCCGGTGTGCTCGCAATCGTCAGCGACTCCCTGAGTCCGATGGACGCGACCGTCACGCAGGGTGACGAGGTCGTTGTCTCGGTGTCGCTCCAGAACGTCGGCGAGACGGAGGTTACCGAGGACGTGACCCTCGAAATCTCCGGTCTCGGCGAGGTTGGCAGCGAGTCGGTGACGCTCGCGGCGGGCGCGACCGACTCGGTGAGCTTCACCGTCGGAACAGGTGAGGTCGATGCCGGTGACTACACGCACACCGTCTCGACTGCCGAGGACTCGGTGGAAGGCTCGCTGACCATCGAGGAACCGGCACCCGCGGACGACTCTGACAACAACACGAACGAAACCGACGATGGCGGCGACGGGTCCGGACCCGGCTTCGGCATCGCGGTTGCCGCGCTCGCCCTGCTGGGCGCAGCGCTGCTTGCCATGCGTCGTCGCACGGAGTGAGGCCCGTCTCACCCCGCGTGACTGACTGAGGAACTTTCTCTCTTTTTTCACCCGCTCCGGAGTGGCAACACTCGGCTCTACCGTCGACGGGCCTGTTCTGGCCTCCACGCACACCACGCGAACCTGCTCACGAGCACAGACACCCCGTGCTCGACGTGGGTCGCCGGGTGGAGCGAGCGCGACCCCGATTCCGGCCGACCGTCGAGTGGGAGGGTATCTCAACGCTTATCGCCGGCCCGCCACTAGCTGGTGTGATGACGAGAGACCTCGACCCCGAGGAGGTGGAGGCAATCTACGACGACCTCGCGGCCACCTACGAGCTCGAGTGGCGCCGCCGGGACCACCGGAGTATGCATCTGGGCTACTACGACGAGGACCACCAGGAACCGGGTGCGGCGGCGACAAACACGATGCGACTGCTCTCGGAGGCGGCGGGTATCGAGTCGGGCGAGCGCGTGCTCAACATCGGCTGCGGGGCGGGCGAGGGGGCGGTCTGGAACGCCCGCACCCACGGCGCGACGGTGCTCGGGGTGGATATCGGCGACCACCAGCTCGAGCTCGCCCGCGAGAACGCCCGGGAGAGCGGCGTCGGGGACCGGGTGTCGTTCGCACGCGACGACTTCCACGAACTCTCGTCCGTGCCCGACGACTCCATGGACGTGGTCTGGGGGCTCGAGGCGCTCTCGCACTCGCCCGACCGTACGCGCGCGCTCGAACAGGCGCGACGCGTGCTCGTCGCGGACGGGCGGGTCGCCTTTACCGACATCTTCCTGCGCTCCGAGACCGACGACGAGCGAATCCGCGAGACAGAGGAGGCACTGGGTCTCAGGCTCGGCACAATCGACGGGTTCGAGCAAACGCTCGCAGAGACTGGGTTCGAGGGAGTCGTTATCGATGACAAAACCGACGGTATCCGCGAGTCCACGGCCAGTCGCCGGCAGTTCGCACGCCTGGCCCACCCGGTTGGCCGAGTGCTGGGTCTCGCTGGACTCGTGACCGAGCGACAACTCGCCGCCTTCCGGGCGTCCTCGCTCATCCACGAACTCGTCGAGGACGACGTGCTCGGCTACTACCTCGTCACCGCCGACCGGTGAGCAGCGGACCAGTCAGACTGTCGACTCGTGGTCGACGGGTTCGGCTCTCTCGGCTCTCAGGATGGTCGGTGGCTGACGACGTAGTCGTCCTCCCGGACGCCGATGATGGCCCACTCGTAGTCGGGGTCGGCACTCGTGAGTCGGCGTTCCAGGTCGCCGAGGGCGTCGGCCCAGGTCACAAAACAGCGCAACGGCCCCTCTCCCGGGGGCTGTGCAGGTTCGGCCATCGGTGTGACACGGACGACCCGCCACTTGCGCTCGGCGCGCAGTTCGTTGCTCTCTCCCGAGACGGTGTACCCCAGGTCGGTGAAGATCGACTCGGCCTCCTGCCTGAGTGCCTTGTTAACAGTACTCATCTACGTGTCACTACCGAGGGCAGAGTGTTAAACCTGTGGAAACATCAGCTCAGCAATTGTTCTGGGCTGGTGTCACTGGGTGACAGCGTCCCACTCCTCGGCTTTGGTGCGGTTGCTGCACTCGTTGCAGTGGATACGGCCCATCGCGTCGACGGCGTTGTCGGTTGTTTCGCAGTTGCTACAGCGAAACCCCCAGCGGGTCTCCCCGGTTTCGTCCGTGTAGACAACGTGGAACGGTCCCTTCGACCCGCGCTGTCCGTCGGTCCGGTCGAGATAGAGGGTCCGGCCGTCCGGTTCGGTGAGCGTCTCCATGCTGTCTCTGGTGGGTCGAGGCTCAAATCGCTGTCGCTGTCGACCGATACGCTCACGTGTGCCCCACCAGAAGAGGAACTGATGGCACAGGTCGTGGCTCCGGTCAGGTACCCGCTGTCCCAGCAGTCGCGGGCGACGCTGGCCGAGGCAATCCGGATAGCCGACAAAGAGAGCGCTGCGCTCACAGTGTTGCACGTCGATCTCTACCAGAACAGCGGACAGGTGACCCGGAGTATGCTCAAAACCGAGGTCGAGAGCGCGTTCGGCCGACTCGCGAACGGCCGGTACACCGTCCGGCAGGGACTGCTCGTCGAGGAGACCATCCTCGAGGAGCTCGCCGCCGAGGAGGTCGACATCGTCGTCATCGGAAAGAAACAGGTCGGGCGGTGGCGCTCGATGCTCCGGCGTCTCGTCGACGACCCCGACATCGAGCAGTTCCTCCGGAGCGAACTCGACTGCCGAATCGTCACCGTCCCCGGGAGCGACCCCGACGATGGGTCCAGAGGGTCGTCGCGCTAGCCGTTCCTGACGATGGTGGGTTCGACACGTTTCTGCTGGACCTCCGTGTCGAGTTGCGCCCGGAACGTCTCGACGTCGAGGTCCGCCAGCTGGTTCTCGAAGCGGTCGCGAACCGACACCGTGCCGGTTTCGGCCTCGTCGTCGCCGACGATCAGCATGTACGGAACCCGGTCGTCGTGAGACTGCTGGATCTTCTTGCCGACTGTCCAGGAGCGGTCCTCGATGGTGACCCGGAACTCGGAGAGGTCACGGTTCTTGAGCCGCTTTGCGTACCCGATGTTGTCGTCCGAGACCGGCAGGATACGCACCTGCTCGGGGGCGAGCCAGGTCGGGAAGTTCCCCTTGAAGTGCTCGATGATGACACCCATGAACCGCTCGAAACTCCCGAGCAGCGCGCGGTGGACCATCACCGGCCGGTGGGGTTGGTTGTCCTCGCCGACGTAGGTCAGGTCGAGTCGCTCGGGGATGTTGAAATCCAACTGGACGGTCCCGATGGTCCACTCCCGGCCCAGCGCGTCCCGGGCGTCGAGCCCGATCTTCGGCCCGTAGAACGCCGCCTCGCCCGCCTCGACGCTGTACTCGAGGCCGAGCGCCTCCATCGAGTTGCGCAACCCCTGCGTGGCCTCCCGCCAGATGTCGTCGTCGCCCACCGCGTTGTCCCCCTTTGTCTCCAGTTTGTACAGCACCTCCAGGTCGAACAGGTCGTATATCTCCTCGATAATCCTGAGCGTCTCTGTGATCTCCGATTCGATCTGGTCGCGCCGGATAAACGCGTGGCCGTCGTCCTGGGTGAGTCCGCGCACGCGCAGCAGTCCGGAGAGTTCACCCGATTGCTCGTTGCGGTAGACGGTGCCGAACTCCGAGAACCGCACGGGCAGGTCCCGGTAGGAGTGCTGTCCCTCGTCGTAGATGTGGGCGTGGTTCGCGCAGTTCATCGGTTTCAGCCCGTACTCGGTGTCGTCTTGCTCCCAGGCGAACATCTCGCCTTCCTCCTTGAACGCCTCGAGGTGGCCCGTTGGCTCCCAGAGCTTGGCCTTGTTCAGCTCGGGCGTACAGACCTCCTCGTAGCCGAGGTCGTCGTTCTTGTCGCGGATATACTCCTGGAGCTCCCGCCGGATTCGCATCCCGTTTGGGTGGTAGTGGGCACAGCCCGGCGAGTGTGCGGGCACCGAGAACAGGTCCATCTCGCGCCCGATCTTGCGGTGGTCGCGCTCCTCGGCCTCCTCGCGGCGCTCGATGAACGCCGCCAGCTCCTCCTCGGACCCGAAGGCTGTCCCGTAGACACGGGTGAGCTGGTCGTTCTCCTCGTCGCCCCGCCAGTAGGCCGCCGACTGCTCCAGCAGTGTGATCGCGCCAATCGCGCCGGTCGAGTCGACGTGCGGTCCCTCACAGAGGTCCTGCCAGCCGTCCTGGACGTAGAACGAAACCGGGTCCTCGCCGGCCGCCTCCCGCTCGAGGATGTCCCGCTTGTATGGGTTGTCCTCGTAGATGTCGAGTGCCTCCTCCCGGGGGCGCTCGACCCGTTCGAGGTCGTAGTCGGCCGCAACAATCGCCTCCATCTCGGCTTCGACCGCCGCGAGTGTCTCCTCGTCGAGGTCGACGCCGGTCACGTCGTAGTAGAAGCCGTCGTCGGTCGGCGGGCCGATGGCGAGTTTCGCCTCCGGATGGGTGCGCTGGAGCGCCTGCGCGAAGACGTGTGCCCCCGTGTGGCGCAACACCTGACGGTAGACGTCGCTGTCCTCGGTGACGATCTCGATCTCACAGTCCTCGGTCAGCGGTGTGACCTTGTCGACCAGGTCGCCGTCGACGAGCCCTGCGACCGTGTCCCGACCGAGCCCAGGGCCGATACCGTAGGCGACATCCTCGACAGTCGCGCCGTGCTCTACCTCCATCGTCGAGCCGTCCGGCAGGACGACAGTTACGTGCTCTGACATGGAACACCTCTCGCGGTGTGTGCTGACAGGTGTGGCTGGCGGGGTCCAGCCGACACCAGAACTGACAGGTGGGCTTCAGCATCTCGGTGTAAAACGGACACCTGCCATTGTACGCGTAGATAT
>JAQCNG010000029.1 GCA_028275145.1 Halovenus sp.
GAACCGGCCGGTCCGCATCGGGCCGTGCTGGATTGCGACGACCGTCGAGTCGTTCCTGGTGCCGTCCGTACAGGCGCGTCCGAACACCGGCCCGTCCCACTCGTCGCGCTCCCAGGGCGGGATGGCGGCGACGCCGAGCGCGTACTCGCCGGGTTCGACCGCATTCGTCGTGGGGCCGGTGTCCCACTCCAGGGTCACCTGCTGGCTCTGGCCGGGGTCGAGTGCGACACCGACCGCGTCCAGACGTTCGTGCTTCCCTATCTGGTATGCATCTCCGCCAGTTCCTCTCGCTACCGCTTTCGTCGTCGTGTCGATGAACGCGTCGAGGTCCCCCCCGCCGGACATTATCGACCCCGCATTGGAGATGGAGTTGACGTACTGCTTCGCCGCCAGGGCGACTGTCTCGTGGCCGGTCTGACCGCCGGTGTTCTCGACGGCCGCGGTCAGTTTTATTTTCTCGCCCGCCTCGACCGGCGCGTTCGTGCTCTGTACCTCGACGGCGAGGTGGGGTGGTTCGCTGACCGAGACGGTCGTCTCGGCTCTGCTGGTTCCGGTGTCGGCCCAGAGTTTCTTCTCGTAATTGGCATCGTTCCCCTCGCGATACTCCCCCTGCTCGACCGTGACGTGGACGCTGCCGGACTCTCCGGGGGCAAGCGCCAGCTCCCAGTTCTTTTTTGGGTCGGCCTGATTGTCGAGACCGACCGCCACCGTCCCGACGCCTGCCGTGTCGCCGGTGTTGGTCGCCGTGCAGTCCAGACAGAGCGGTTCCCCCGCCGTGATGGGCCCGTTCGTCCAGTCGATGCTCACGTCGAGCGGTATCTCGGGGTCGGTCCCGCCGCTGTCATCCTCGACAGTCACACCGGTGCTGTCCTGGTTGGTCTCGCTTGCCACCACGGCCTCGTAGCTGCCGGCGTCGCCCGACCCCGTCGCCCAGGCCAGTGTCACCTCCGTGGACTGGCCGTTCTCCAGGGTCACGTCTGTCGCGTCGCGTTGCTGTCCACCCACCGAGAGGCTCACCTGCTGGGTGGCGGCCTGCTCACCGCTGTTCTCGACGAGTGCCGTCACCGTCAGTGTCCCGCCGACGGTCACCGGCGAGTTCGTCGTCTGAACCGTGACCGGGAACGCCGGCGCGGTGGGGGGTTGCTCGACTGTGATGTCGCTGGTGTCCACACCCTCCGGCGGCGGGTCCTCACTCTCGACTGACACCTCGTAGTTGCCAGCGTCGCCGACAGTTGTGTTCCAGGTCAGTGTCACCTGGACGGTATCGCCCGGGTCTATCGTCTGGTCGCTGTCGTCCCGCAGCGTTCCGCCCTGCCCCGATTGTGTGTACAACTCGATTGTCTGGGTGTCCGTACTGGCACCGGTGTTTGTCACGAGCGCGGTTACCTCGTACGTGTCTCCCTCCTGTATCGGCCCTGATGTGGTACTGTCTATCGTAACTTCAAATGTCATATCGTTCTATTATTTCTCACTCGACCTATTATATTTTTTCATAGTTCAAACAGAATTTGAGAGGCGCTCGGCGACGACACGGCGTCTCGGGGCCGGAGAGCGGAGATAAGCCGTTCGTGCGGGTCAAACTGCGTGGACCCGCCAGGTGAACAGCGTCTCGAAAATGTAGTTGACGAACATACCGCAGGCAACCCCGCCGCCCTTTGCGACGAGTAGCCACACATCAATCCCGGCGACTGACAGATTCACTGAGAGGACCCGGAAGATAGTGACGAAGACCAGAAACTGGACGACCGACCCGGCCGCTCTGACGGCGTGCGAGCGGACGAGACGGCGAGCGGTGGCGCGCCAGCCGCTGGTTCCGGCATCGCGGAACGTGTAGCCCTCGTTGAGCGTGAACATCACAAGAATCGCCGTCTCGATGCCGACAACGACCGCCACCTCCTCGAGGAGGCCAAACACCTCGACGAGCGTGAGCAACACGATAGTGTCGAACGCCGCACCGACAACGCCGACGGAGACGAACTTGCCGAACCGTCGCGGGGCGGCGAGTGCCGTGAGCCACCGACCGAGACGGCTGTCCTGCCGGTCACTCATTCTTCGAGGGGCGGAGCGTGGCGATGCCGGCCGAGAGCAGGCCCCCGTTACCCCGCGTCCGGTAGCGGGTGCGCACGAGCGTGCTGCCGAGTTCGGCGGCGGTACGCACCGGTGGCACCGTCGACTCGGGGTGGTCGTGCCAGGTGATGGGCACCTCCCGGACCCGCAGGCCGGCCGCGCCGGCGAACGCGACGAGTTCGATATCCCAGGCGAACCCGCGCTCGGTGAGCTGTTCGCGGACCTGCTGCCAGGCCCCGGCGGTGAGCGCTTTCGCGCCACACTGGTAGTCGTACAGCGATACGTCGAGCATGCGTCTGGCGAGCCAGGCAAAGCCATCACCCATGACCGACCGACCCGGAGACTGGTCGGTTTCGACCGTCGCGTCGGGATGCCGGCGGGACCCGACCGCCAGGTCGGCACGCCCGTCGGTGACCGTCTCGACGACGCGACACAGCTCCGGGACCGGCGTTGCACCGTCGGCGTCGGCAAAGGCCAGCACGTCGGTCCCGAGGGCGTCGAACCCTTCGGTGATGGCACCGCCTTTGCCCCGCCGGGTCGTGGAGACTGCAACCGTTGCCGGCGTGGCAGCGAGTCGCTCCCGCGTCCCGTCGGTCGGGGCGTCGAGTTCGACCCGGAGGGCCGCGGGGTCGAGCGTCTCGGACAGCCGGTCGAGATACCCCGTGAGCACGTCGACGTCGGGCCGGTACGCGGGCACCACAACCCCGACTGTTGGGCTCTCAGCCACCCGTCCCGCCTGGGGGTCCGGGGGCCGCCGTCTGGGAGGAATCACGGACCGAGGTACGACCCCCCCTGAAATCAACGTTTTGACTACCGATTCGCCGGAGAGAGGCCCGTCAGATTGTAGCTACCGGGGCCGGTGGTCGACACGTGGAGGGGTGGGCGGTTCTGCGGACAGGGCGCTGCGGGGTCGGTCGGGTTCGGCCTCGCACCCACTGAACCGCTGAGAGTTTGTCGACGCACGGTTTGGTCACGAACCCGACCGGCCGACCGAACAGGTCGACACGCACGCGGAACTCGCGTACGCCCCCCATCACGAGCGGGCGGAGAATCTGACCGTCGACCGGAGACGTATCGGAGGACGACGGCGGAGACGAGGCGGGGGTCTGGCGTTATCAATTGAGGAAAAGCGGCCACAATATGTAATAAACGCGGGACCGTCTGTCGAGACACGTATGACGGTGAGGACTGAGGCAGGATTCGGTCAGGGCTCACCGAGACCCTCATGAGGGGGCAGACAACCCTCGATTTCGCGATTGGAGTGGCTATCTTCATCGCCGTAGTGCTGTTTACCTTTACGTTCGTGCCGACCGTGCTGGAGCCGTTCGGCGTCGTGGCCCAGGACAACCCCACGATGGCCGACCGGACGGCGGACAACCTCGCGCACGGACAGCTCGGTGCCGCGGACCAGCCACACCTGCTCGAGTGGCACTGCACCGTCGAGTACTTCGAGGGGGAGTCGAGTCCGTCGGACTGCAACTACCAGGGACAGACACTCGAGGAGCGACTCGGCCTCGGCATCGGGGAGAGCGCGAACATCACCATCACCCGTGACGGCGAAGCCTCACAACTGCTGTGCTGGTCGGCAGACCCGGACAGCACACCCGACGACGAGCCCGGGCTCACGAACGCGTCGGCGTCGGACTGTGAGTCGAGCGACACGACACTCGCGCTCGGCGAGGACCGCCCGGGCAGTCAGAACACCGCAATCGCGTCCCGTCGGGTGGTCTCGCTGTACGGCGAGACGGTGGTACTGGAGGTGGTACTGTGGTAGACGACACGCGCGGGCAGGCGCTCACGCTGGAGGGCATCTCGGCCGCGATTATCCTGCTGGCGGCGGTGGGCTTCGCCCTCCAGGTGACCGCGGTGACGCCACTGTCCCCGAGTACGTCCAGCCAGCACGTGGAGAGCCAGATACAGTCTACGGCCGACGGCGCGCTCGACAGCGCCGCACAGGACGGGACGCTGGCCGAGTCGGTGCTGTTCTGGAACCCCGACGAGGACCGGTTCCACAACGCCAGCGAGGACGTCGCCCACTATCAGGGGTCACCGCCGGAGCGGTTCCCGCTCAGCGAGACTCTCGAGCGCACGTTCGACGACCGCAACGTCGCGTACAATCTCCTCGTCCACTACCACACCGACCAGGGGCGACTGACGCGGCAACTGGTCGAACAGGGAAGCCCGAGCGACCACGCTGTCAGCGCCTCGCGGACGCTCGTGGTCCACGAGAGCGACCGACTCGTCGAGCGCGACGGTGCCAGCGGTGACCGCCTCGGGGGGAGCGACCTCTACGCCCCGAATCTCGAGACCGACGAGAACCTGTACAACCTGTTCCACGTGGAGGTGGTCGCGTGGCGCATCTGAGCGGGGGCGGGCGCGAGCGGGGTCAGTTGCTGCTGGTCGGGGTGCTCGTGCTCGCGGCGATGTTCATCGTGCTCGCGCTGGTGGTGAACTCCGCCATCTTCGCCGAGAACCTGGCGACTCGCGAGGACGTTCCCGGGTCGGAGGAGGCGGTGGAGTACCGCGCCGAACTGGTCGACGGCATCGGGGAAATCGTCGTCGCTATCAACGAGGACGAGAACGTGACTAGCCGGTCCGAACTCGAGAACCACACCCGAACCGAGATTGCGATGGTGCGCTCGCGGGGGGGGCTCAGCCAGGCCCTCAGTGGTGCCGTTGTCGAGGTGGGTTACGCGAGCACCACCGGGGGCCACCGCATCGCCCAGGAGAACGCCTCGCGCAACCTCACTGACCGGAACGCAACCGAACACTGGACACTCGCCGAGGACGTGACCAGCGTGCGCAACGTGGGGTTCCAACTCCGCGATGTCGATACCGGTAACTTCTCCAGCGGGTTCGAGATGACCGTCAGCAACAGCGACACGTGGAGCCTCTCGGTTTCCGAGGAGGGTCTGACCGGAGTCGGGGCCGACGGACTCGGGGCCGACGAGGTGGCGGTCACAGTCGAAACGGGAACCGGCGACCAGGCGGAGTGTGTCCGGGACAAGCCAAACACCACCAGCCCTCTCACCATCGACGTGACGGGGGGGACGGTCGACGAGGAGCCCTGCCACGCCCTGAACCGGCAGGCCGACACGACCCCGATGTGGCTCGGCGCCGGGGTCAACAGCCCCTACGACATCGAGTTCGACGACGGACAAAACGTCAACGGGACCTACTCGATGGTCGTCGAGAGTGCGAGTTTCGACGCGAGTCTCCGGTCGGGGTACAACGGGAGCGAACCGTACGTCATGGACGCACTCTACGACGTGGAGCTCTCGTATGCCTACCAGAACCACGCGGTGGCCTACGAGGATACCCTCCGGGTCGCACCCGGGGAGGTGCCGCCATGACCGGCGACAGAGTGGTCGAGCACGGAGCAGACAGCAGAGACGGCCGGACAGCAGACGATGGCACAGACGCTGAAACCAGCACCGGGAGCGACCGCGGGGTGACGGTGACGCTGAACTACATCCTCGTGCTGTCCATCACGGCGGTTCTGGTGTCGGGGTTGCTGGTCGCCGGCGGGATGTTCATCGAGGACCAGCGCGAGCGGGTCATCGAGGACGAGTTGAACGTCATCGGCAACCACATCGCCGGTGACGTCGAACAGGTCGACCGGATGGTGCGGGCGGGCGGGGGCACGGTCGACCGGGCGGAGATAAACCAGTCGTTCCAGCGGACCCTCACCGGGACGAGCTACAACGTACGGCTCGAACCAGACCCAGACCGGGTGGTGCTCGCGTCGAACTCGCCGGGGGTGACCGTCTCGGTGAACGTCACCGTCCAGACCGACGTCGAGGAGTCGTTCGCCGTCGGTGGCGACACCTCGGTCCAGTACGACATGACCGCCGACGGACTGGTGATTGTGGATGCCTGAGCGGGGCGACCGGGGGCTGAGCGACGTGCTGGGCTATATCATCGTGTTCTCGCTGGTCCTGACGTCGGTGTTACTGGTGACGGCGGGCGGACTCGCCACCGTCGAGGACGCACGCGATAGCGAGCAGGCACAGAACGCCGAGCGGGCCTTCGACGTGGTCGCGGACAACTTCGCGTCCATCTACGAGCGAAACGCCCCGAGCCGGTCGAGCGAGATCGACCTCGGCGAGTCGGAGCTGTTCTACGGCAACAACATCACCATGACCGTCCGGGGTGACGACCAGGAACTGGTGTCGCGCGAGGTGCGCCCGGTCGAGATGCAGGTGACCGACGACCGGAGTGTCATCTACGAAGGGGGTGCGGTGTTCCGGAACGACGGCGGGAGCGTCTCGATGGTTCGCCCGCCGCCGTTCCTGCTCTCGGAGGAGCGCGTGCACCTGCCGCTCGTCCAGACGTTCTCGCCGAACGTCGAGAGCGCCGGCAGCACGACTGTTCTGCTCCGTGGTGTCTCCGGCGGACGGGACGTCGTCGGAACGAGCGACACGGGACTGTCGGATATCGACGGGGTGGCGAACCTCACGGGTCTCGACAGTATGACCGTCGAGGTCACGTCACCACGGTTCGAGGCCTGGGGGCGGTACCTCTCCGGGGAGGGACTCGACTGTGTCACCCGCGCCGGCGAAAACCAGGTCGAGTGCACGCTCGACCTCGGGAACGACCACGCCGCGTACATCGTGGTCCAGTCGATTCGGCTATCGCTGGTGCTGTGACCGAGGGAACCACTGGGAATCGTTGGCCCCCACCGGAGCGGGCCGATTCCAGTCCGCATCCGGTGCCGGAGCGCCTGGTCACGTGGACCAGCGGCGCGTCAGAGGGGTCGCTCCGGACGGCGTGTCAGCGCGCACGTTCCGGACGCCGTGTCCGAATGTCGCTGGCGAACGCCGCGCCGGTCGCACAGAGGTCCCGGACGGTCGAGAGACGTGGCCACACTGTGCCCGACAGCGCCGGACGAGTCACTGCTCGAACCTCGTGTCGAGCAGTCGCGCGAGCACCCGGGGCGAAGGGGCTGTAGTGGACTCGGCGGGATTTGAACCCGCGGCCTTCCCCGTGCCAGGGGGATGATCTACCGCTGATCTACGAGCCCTCTCCTACCGTTGGTTTTCGGTCCGCCTGAATAAACCCATCGGACCCTCTCGACCGCGGAACGCACGGTTTATACCGCCGAGTCGACAAGCCTGTGCTACGAATGCCTAACTCGAACGGACCACAGCAGGGAACGCGACACAAACTCCAGAACGACGCTCGCGAGGGGGGCACGTCACCGCCACAGCGTGCCGTCCAGGAGTTCGACAACGGCGACACTGTCCACCTCACAATCGACCCGAGTGTCGAGGACGGCCGGTTCCATCCCCGGTTCAACGGCGAGACTGGGACCGTCGCCGGCGAGCAGGGAAAGGCCTACAAGATCGAGATCACCGACGGCGACGTCGAGAAGACACTCATCTCGCTGCCCGCACACCTGACGCTCCAGGAGTGAGCCTCGAGCGGGACTGTTGCGTTCGGATGAGCGGTGCTCCCGGGTAGTGGGTTGAAAGGCCGGTTGGGGGTGGACCCGATTATGTTGTCAGAGGCACGGTCCGGTTTCGCACCCCAACTCGGCGTTTCTCTATTCAGGACCCAAGTATAAACAACTATCCCTTTTTTTCACCCGTTCGTTGTGCTTGCTCTGTCAGACGTGGGGTTATGTCACTTTCAGGTTACTGATTGTCAACGTTCTCACCCTGGTATGAGCCGTCGTAGGTCGCCTCGTGGTCGGCCCCCGCGAGGACGAACTGTGCGATGCGGGCGCCCCGTTCGAGCTCGACCTCGTGGTGGACCTCGAGCAGTCCCTCGCCACGGCCCTCGTAGCCGGCGTCCCAGACGGCGGTGTCGAGCATACAGGAGTTGCGCAGCAGCGACGACCGGGGGTAGAGAAAGCCGACGTGGTCGGCCGGAACCGTGATGCGCTCGCTGTACCGGACGACGTAGCCGCCGGGGGTGAGTCGGTAGACGCCGTTCTCGGGGTCGCGCTCGCGCCGGTCACCGACGGTCTTGCTGTCCTGCCCGATGCGGCCGGGGGTAACCTGCTCGAACACCGCCGACACCGTCAGATCGACACCGTTTGGCTGAACCTGCTCCTCGTCGATATCGTCGACGTGGTCGGCGACGAACTGCCCGCTCTCGAACATGGCCGCGATTGGGTCGGCCGTCGGTAAAGTCCTGCCGGTGTCACGCGATGCGCTCGTCGAGGATGAGCCGTGTCTTTGTCGAGACGACCTCCTCGAGGTCGCGGGCCCGCTGGATGAGGGCGTTGAGACTCGTCGTGTCGGCGACGTCCACCACGAGCACGACGTCGGCCTCACCGGAGACCTGCCAGGCGAAATCGACAGCGTCCCACTCCGCGAGACGCGCGCTCAGTTCTCTGGTCCGGACGTTCACGTCGACATCGAGTTCGACCATCGCGCGGACGTTGCCGGTCCGGGTCGCGACGGTGAACCGCTCGATGACACCCTCCTCAACGAGATGCTGGACACGGTTGCGAACTGTCCCCTCGGAGGTGCCGACCTCCGCGGCGATCTCCGTGTACGGCGTCCGGGCGTCCCGGCGCAACAGCCCCAGTATCTCCCGGTCGAGGTCGTCCATACCACTACGTTCCCCCGAACGGCACTTGAACGCTACGAAATTCGTAATAAATCTTCGAAAGTAACGTTTATACGGGGTAGTTTCGTACGCATCTCGTAATGGCCGCTTACATCGCAGTCCAGGGCGAGCGCGTCGTCGAGGGGCGCGCGCGCTCGCCGGGGACCGCCCGCGGAGAGCTCGTGTTCACCACCGCGTACACGGGCTACGAGGAGAGTCTGACAGACCCGAGCTACGCACAGCAGGTGCTGACGTTCTCGTACCCGCTCATCGGCAACTACGGGGTGCGCGGGGAGCGGTTCGAGTCCGACAGTGTCCAGCCCGAGGGCGTGCTCGCACGGGAACTGACCGACGACGTCACGGCGTGGCTCCGGGAGGCGGGCGTGCCCGCGGTGGACCACCTCGACACCCGTGACATCGTCACCGAAATACGTGACGAGGGGGCGATGGCCTGTGGCATCGCCGCAGGCCCGGACGCCACCCCCGATGACGCGCTGGCGGAGCTCGAGGACTGTGTACACATGTCAGAACACATCGATATCGGTGCGCAGGTGTCGGTCGGTGAGCCGGAGGTGTACAATCCGGACGGCGACGGACCGCGCGTGGCGTTGCTCGACTGTGGCGCGAAAGGCTCCATCGTCGACTCGCTGGTCGAGCGGGACGCGGTCGTCCACCAGTTGCCCCACGACGCCAGCGCCGGGGCAGTGGCGTCAGTCGAACCGGACCTGCTTTTCGTCTCGAACGGGCCGGGCGACCCGGAGAACTTCGAGGCGGCCGCCGCTCTCGTCGACGAGTACGCCGGCGAGTTGCCGCTGGCGGGTATCTGTCTCGGCCAGCAGGTCATCGCGAGCGCGCTCGGTGGCCGCACCGAGAAGATGGAGTTCGGCCACCGTGGTGTCAACCAGCCGGTGCGTGACCTGCGCACCGACCGTGTGGTGATGACCACACAGAACCACGGCTACACCGTCGCAGACCCGGGCGACGAGCTCACGGTCACCCAGCGCAACGTCAACGACGACACACCGGAGGGCCTCGACAGCAACGACCTCTCGATTATCACCCGACAGTACCACCCCGAGGCCAACCCCGGCCCGCACGATTCGCTGTCCTTTTTCGACGATGTGCTCGGGATGGCCGATGGGCAGTAACTCCGGGCCGAACGCGGGCGAGGACACCCGCCGCTACCGTCCGTCGACGAGCATGTCGAGCGCGGCATCGAGGTCCGCGTCGGTCGTGGTCAGGAACGGCCCCTCTACGCTGCGCGCGAGCGCCCCAGCAGCGAGGCCGGCGTCCAGCGCGGTTGCCGTGTCCGCACCCGCGAGGGTCGCGTCACAGAAACCGCCGACCACCGCGCCGTACTCGCCGGTCGTGTCGACCGGTTCGACGTCGATTCCCTCGCGCTCGTGGACGAGATTCGCCCGCGTCGAGTCCTCCATCGCGACCGCACCGTGGCCGGACCGGACCACCACCGCGATATCGAGGTCGTACTCGACGGCGAGTGTGCTCGCCAGGTCCCGCCAGCGGCCGGTCAGTCCGAGCGCCCGCTGGAGGGCCGCCTCCCTGCCGAAGACGACGTCGGCGTGGGAGGCGAGCTCCTCGAAGACACCGCGGTACACGTCCGGCGAGCACAGCCCCGCGGCGTACTCGAAGGCAACCGCCGTGGTCGCGCCCGCGTCGCTGCCGGCGCGCAGCAGTGCCGTCACAGTCTCGGCGCTCTCCTGGGAGAGCACCGCCGTGTTCACCCCCGAGAGCAACAGCTCTGTGTCCTGCACCCGGTGCATCGGGAGGTCACTCGGGGAGGCAGCGCCGATTGCAGTTCCCTCGCGGTCGTGGAGTCGCGTGCTCTCCCGGGGTGCCCGTGCGCGCTCTCCGAACACCAGCCCCTGCCGGTACTCGGCTGCATCGACCCAGGTGATGTCGGTCTCGAGACCCTGTGCGTCGACCTGCGAGCGAACACGCCGACCCAGCGGCGACTCCGGGAGCAACGACGCCCAGACCGAGTTGGTTCCGAGCGTGTGTGCCGCGACGGCCGCGTTGCTCTCGACCCCGTCGGCGTGGAGGCGGGCCCGTCTGGCCCGCTCGAGTCGCTGGTTGGCCGGCGGCGAGAGCCGCAGCGGTGTCTCACCGAACGTCACGAGTTGTCCCATAACGGTGTGTCGACCGGTGAGGGCTTAACTGTGTCTGCGCCCGGGGCTCCAGACGGCACCCGAGGTGATACCGACGCTTTAAGATGGGACGCCTCGAACTGCACCCTACGACCAATGTCCCGGGAAGAGACCCCTGTCAGCGACATCATGACCAGCCCAGTGCGGACAATCACCGAGGACACGACGGTCACCGAGGCCGCGACCATCCTCGCCGAGGAACACATCGGCTCACTCGTCGTCGGCGAGGACATCGTCTGTGGTATCGTCACCGAAACCGACATCGTGCGCACGGTCGGTGCGGACATAGACCCCAAGGGGACGGTGGTGCGCGACATCATGAGCGAACCGGTCGTGACCATCCGCCCACACGAGGCGGCCCACATCGCCGGCGAGCGGATGGGGCACAACAACGTCAAGAAACTCCCGGTCACGAGAAACGGCAAACCGGTGGGTATCGTCACGACCACGGACCTCGCACACTTTTTTCCCAAGAGCCGTATCCTGATGGCAACCGACCCCGAAAAGGACGTCCACGAGGGCGAGTTCGAGTAACAACAGGTCGACAGCGCCCATCCCGACACACAGTGAGTTCCACGACTGTCGCGCCGTGCCGTGTCACGGCGACAAGAGATTAGTGCCACACGCCCGAACAGTCGACCGATGAGCACGAACACCGGCATCCGACAGTCGAGACAGCGGTCGCCCGAACAGATGCACGGGGCAACCACGCCAGGGGTGGAGCCACCGGGATGACCGGGCAGGTTCCGTTTCCGGAGTTGACGGGTCGACCGACCGCCCAGCACATCGCGGTTGCGCCGGACCGGACAGTCTTTGTCGTGCCGTCGGGGAGCCACGACCGGTTGCGGACGGCGGTGGTCTCGGAGTCGCGTGCGGCAGAGCCGTCTGTTGACCTCGCGCTCTCGGGGTGGAGCTGTCTCCAGAGCGACGGACTGACCGACCGGATAAACGTCGATGCACCCGACGAGTTCACCGACGGACGGATTGTCAGGCAGTTCGCGCGTGCACACGACGCGGGGTCAGTCGCCGTTGCCAGACACCCCAGCGGCGAGGTGATTCGCTCGACCGAGCCACGGTCGTTCGCGTTCGACGGGCCGGCGACCGACTGACCCGGCGGGGCTACAGCGAGAAGTTGACCGTCTTTGTCTGGGTGTAGTGGTCGACCGCCTCCTGTGCGGTCTCGCGGCCGATACCGGACTTCTTGTAGCCGCCGAACGGCTGGCCGGCGGGGAAGTCGTTGTAGGTGTTGACCCAGATGTTGCCGGCCTCGAGGTCCCGGGCGGCCCGGTGGGCGTTCGTGACGTTCTCGGTCAGGACGCCCGCGGCGAGTCCGTAGTCGACGTCGTTTGCCAGTTCCATCATCTCGTCGTACTCACTCCAGGTGAACACCTCCTGGACCGGGCCGAAAATCTCCTCCTGGACGGCCTCGTTGTTGTGGTCGATCTCGTTTATCAGCGTCGGCGTGACGAAACAGCCGTCGGCCAGCGCGGCGTCGTCGGGTTGGTCGCCGCCGGTCAGGAATCTCGCGTCGGACTCGCGGGCGGTTTCGATGTACGACATGGTGTTCTCGACCTGCTCCTCGGTCACCTTCGGTCCGAGGTCGGTCGATTCGAGCAGCGGGTCGTTCAACTCGAGTTCCTCGGCGGCGTCGGCGAGTCTGTCGAGGAACTCCTCCTCGATATCCTCGTGGACGAACAGCCGCGAACCGGCACAGCAACACTCGCCAGTGTTGAAGAAGATGGCGGTGATGGTCGTCTGTACCGCCTTTTCCAGGTCGGCGTCCGGGAACACGATGAGCGGACTCTTGCCGCCGAGTTCCAGCGTGACGTCGGTGATGTGCTCGGCCGCGCTCTGCATCACCTCGCTGCCGACGACGGTCGACCCGGTAAAGGCGAGTTTGCGGATGTCCGGGTGACTCGACAGCGGCGCGCCGGCGTCCTCACCGAAGCCGGTCACGACGTTGACCACACCGTCGGGGACGACATCGTCGACCTCCTCCATCAGTTTGAGCAGCGAGAGCGGTGTCTCCTCGGCAGGTTTGATCACAACCGCGTTCCCGGCGGCCAGCGCCGGCCCGAGTTTCCACGCCGCCATCAACAGCGGGAAGTTCCACGGGATGATCTGACCGACCACACCGTAGGGTTCGTTGTACGTCTGGACCGTCCGGCTGTCGTCGGTCTCGACAGTCTCGCCCTCGTGTGCCCGGGCGACACCCGCAAAGTACCGGAAGTGGTCGACGACGAGCGAGATATCGATGCGTGCCTCGGTGATCGGTTTCCCGTTGTCCAGCGATTCGAGGTTGGCGAACGCCTCCTTTTTTGCCTCGACGCGGTCGGCCATCTCCGACAGCATCGCCTGGCGCTCTGCGGTCGAGTAGTCGCTGTACACGTCGTCGTAGGCCGCCCAGGCCGCGTCGACTGCCCTGTCGATGTCCGCGGCCACGCCCGCCTGTACCGACGCGAGCGTGTCACCTGTCGTGGGGTCCCGCGTCTCGAACGTCTCGCCGGAGGCGCTCTGGACCCACTCGCCACCGATGTACAGCCCGCGGTGCTCCGGGAGCACCTCGTTTGCCGTCTGCTCGTGTCGCTGGTTGATTGCCGATTTGCGCTCTGTTGCTGACGAGGAATCATCGACTGACATACAGCTAGTGTATTGGTAGACTAGCACATATGTCTTTTTGCGATTCTAGTGGTGTGTTTATTTGGCCGGTGTATTTTTTCAACGTATTACGGAAAATTCGAGGCGAAAGCCTCGCCCTTCAGGGCGGGGATGAAGCCGACTAACAGTATTCAACCGCCGTCGATGGCATAGACGGGGTTCCAACGCAATTTTTAAGATATCTGACCGTGATAGTATGCATAGATGGTGAAGAGTACCCGTCACGCGAAATACGAACTCTACTACCACATAGTATTCGTGCCGAAATATCGGCGTTCGCACCTGACGGGGAAGACGAAGGAACGTCTCGAAACCATCTTCGCGGAAATCTGTGAGGACAAAGACCTCGAACTGGCCGAGTCCGAGGTCATGCCCGACCACGTACACCTGTTCATCGGGAGTCCACCGAAGAACGCCCCGTCACTCATCGTCAACTGGGTGAAGGGCATCTCCGCCCGCAAGTACAACCAGCGGTACGACAACCGCGTGAAGTGGACTCG
>JAQCNG010000033.1 GCA_028275145.1 Halovenus sp.
CTCGTCCCGCGTGGCTCACTGTCGCTGACGGTGACCACCCCGTCGGACCGTCTGACGGTCCAGTAGACCAGCCACAGACCGAGACCGCTGCCGTGGTACAGGTCGTCGGTTGCGGTGCCCTGTTCCAGCACGTCACGGTCCATCTCCGACATACCCGGCCCGTCGTCGACGACGGACACCGTGACCACGTCGTCGCTGGTCTCCACACACACCTCGACAGACGGGGAGTCCCGGTCGCTGTGGACGACCGCGTTCCTGACGAGTTCCTCGATTGCCTCTCCGGTTTTGAGCGTCGCAATCGCCGTTGCGTCGTCGACGGCGTCGACGGTCACCTCGGCGTCCTGGAACTCGCGCGCTGCGGTCTCCTCCAGTGACCGCACCACACTGGTGATGTCGACCGACTCCCTGCTCGGCTGACTCGCGAGGACATCCGTGATTGCCCGGGACTTCTCGCCGGTTTCGTGCAGTTTCTCGGCGTTGTCCCGAATCTGTCCGGCGGTTTCGGCCGTCTCCCCGTCGGTTTCGGCCTGGAGTTGCTCGGCGAGCAGGCCGATTGCCGTCAGACTGTTGCGCAGGTTGTGCCGCAACACCGTGTCGATGACCTCCAACTGCCGTGTCCGCTCCTCGAGGTCGGTCACGTTCCGACAGATGGCGATTGTCCCGGCGAGGTCACCGTTGCTGTCGTAGTGTGGATACCGGGTCGTGGAAAAGGGAACGTCCTGGTCGCTCTGCGGGAAGGTCGGCAGGACGCCGTACTCGACTGGCTCCTCGGTTTCGAGCACCGCCTCCTTGCGCCGGGCGATTCGGGCCGCGGTCTCCTCGTCCATGAACATGAACTCGTCTTCGCCCTGTAGCTCCTCCGCGGGCACGCCCGCGTAATCGGCGACGGCCTCGTTGAGCAACTCGAAGTTGCCGTCGCGGTCCTGCAGCATGATTGGGTCGTCGAGTCGCTGGACGATGTCCCGGTGGCGTTCGAGCTGCCGGACCGCCTGCTTGCGCTCTGTGATGTCCGTCTGGACTGCAACCAGAAACTGGACCTCACCGCCATCGACGATTGGGGCGACCGTCTGGTAGGCGACGTATCGCTCCCCGCTCTTTTGCTGGTCGATAATCTCACCCTCCCAGATCTCTCCCGCCAGCACCGTCTCCCACAGCTCCTCGACGTACTCCGAGGACATCTCGCCGGAGTTCAGCAGACTCGGTGTCTCGCCGAGCGCCTCCTCACGGCTGTAGCCGGTGATCTCCTCGAACGCGGGGTTGACGTACTCGATGACGCCCTCCGGGTCGGTGATGTAGATAGCGTGACCTGCCGCCTCGGCGGCCTGGCGAAACACCCGCAGTCGTTCCTGTCTCGCCTGCAGTTCCAGTGACTGCTCGCGGAGACGGAGCAGTGTCTTCATGCGCCAATCGAGTTCGGCCTGGCGTATCGGTGTCGAGACGATTTCGTCGACTGTGGCGACAAACACGTTGTCGGCAATCTCACCCTGGTCCTCTTTCATGCCCTCCGAGTCCCACTCCGAAACCAGGAGCAACACCGGCAACAAGACGGGGCTGCTCTGGGCTCTCGCGTCGCCGAGTTCGTCTCTGTGCTGTTGGAACCCGGTCTGGTCGACGATACAGAGGTCACAGTCGCTCTCTGCCACCGGGGCGTCGGGGTCTGTCAACTGGTACGAGTCGTGATCTGTCAACTGGTACGAGTCGTGATCTGCCAGCCAGTCGTTGAGCACCCGCTGGTTCCCGCTGTCCCCCACGAGCGGATAGATTGTTGCGGGCAACACCTCGGTGTCGGTGCCGAGTTCCACGTCGTCGGCCTGTGGCCTCTCGTTTCTCATGTTCGGTTACCCAGTCTCCAGTCGGACAGACCCGCGCCCTCTGTCTGCCACGCGCTTGGTGTAATTTCCCGTGTCTCTTTCGTGTATGTGCTCGGCGCAGATACACGTGTCGGGTTGCATGGTATGTAATGTTACCCGTCGGGAACACTGCGGCCCCGACGGCCCGCGAGAGAGCCGTCTCACCCGTCGTCGGTCCAGTCGGGCGTGCCGGTGAGGATACCACGCAGCTCCGAGAGCGGTTCCCCCACGACCAGCCCCTCGTCGGTGAGCCGGAACAGCCGGAGTCTGTTCTCGAAGGCTCTGGTACGCATCTTGAGCACGCCGACCACCTTCCGCAACTCGCCCCGGTACTCGACGTGGCGCAGGATGACGATGCTGTCGGCGAGGTGGCTCAGTGCCCGCTCTGTGACGCGGAACTCGCCGGTGATCTGGTGGACCTCGTTCGCGACCAGCCCGGTCACGTTCATGTTGCGCAGGTAGCGACCGATGCTCACCAGCTGGTGTGTGGCATCCTCCGTCCGGAACACCTGCTCGTAGCCGGTGACACCGTCTATCATGACGATTCCGGTGTCCTCCTCCTCGACCTGTCGGCGCACCTCGCGGGTAAACTCGTCGAGCAGGAACTCACCGGTGTCGATCTCGGTAATCTCGAGCAGTCCCTCGTCGACCCGTTCCTGAACTGGTATCCCGACTGCATCGGCACGGGTGAACATCGTGTCTGTGTTCTCCTCGAAGCTGTACAGCACCGACCTGGTGCCGTTACTGGCAGCCGCGTTCATGAACTGGAGACCCGTGGTGGTCTTGCCGACGCCGGTCGGCCCGCTCAGAAACGTGACCGTCCCGGTGGTCAGCCCGCCCCCGAGCAGGGAGTCGAGCGCCGGGACCCCCGAGGAGAGCGTCTCCGCGGGTTCGTCGCGGCCGTAGCGGCTGGGGTCGAGCCGGGGCCACACCTGCATCCCCTCGCCGGTGATTGTCACACCGTGTGGGCCGCTCCGCGTGTCCGAGCCCCGGAACTTCGGGACCCGCAGTGTCCGTCGACCCTCGTCCATCTGCAGGTCGAGTACCGCGTCGGCGAGAAACTGGAGGTCGTCGTCGGGAATCGACGGGGCTGCCTGCGACGTCAGCGCCACCGTTATCCCCTCGGATTTCAGGTAGTCCAGCAGCCCCAGCACCTGCTCCCGGAACTGGTGTTCGTCGGGCGCGAGATACCTGAGCTCCGTGACCGGGTCGATAACGACCCGCTCGGGCGCTGTCTGCCCGACCTTCTCCCGGATTCTGTCGACGAGTCCCGGCGACTCCACCTCGCCCGAGTGAAACAGGTCGTAGGTCTGTTCGTCGGCGAACTGCGCACCCGACGGCGAGAGGTCGAGAAACGCCAGGTTCTCGGTGTCCAGGCCGAACTGGTTGGCTGTCTCCTGCAGGTACGCCGTTGGCTCGCCGAGATTGATGTAGAGTCCGGGCCCGGAGCTGTCCCCCGCGAGCAGGTGCAGTCCCAATATGGTCTTTCCCGCACCCGGCGCACCGCGGACCAGCGTCGCGGACTCCGGGAGTAGACCCCCGCCGAGCACCTCGTCCGCACGCGGGATGTTCGTCCGGACACGGACCCCATTGTCACCGCCTTCCATACACAGGCTTGGTGCGGGATTGTAAGTACCTTCCGGGGACGGTCCCCGAGACTCACCGCCCGATGGCGTCCGGAGTCGTCACTGTCTGGGAGACACCGCCGCCGGGGGGACACCGCCCGCGAGGGTGCGGCCACGATGGCCGTCTGCGGTGTCGCTGCGCGGCCGGAACCCCCGGAGGTAGCCTTCCCTGCCGTATCTCCAGGACGGCCACGAACCGGCGGAGTTTTATCTACGCTCGCCAAGCAGTATCACAGCAGGCCGCGCCGTCGGAAACCGAGCCAACCGCGACCCGGCCCCGCACTTGTACGTGCCCGGATATACGGGGTCCACTGCTTC
>JAQCNG010000035.1 GCA_028275145.1 Halovenus sp.
GCCGGGGCACACGGCCTGAAGTTCGCCCCCGACCCGGCCTGGGGTGACAAGAGCGCGCTCGGCGGCGCAATCGGCAACAACTCCACGGGAGCACACTCACTGCAGTACGGCAAGACCGACGCCTACATCGAGTCCTGTGAGGTGGTGCTCGCGGACGGAACAGTGACCCGCTTCGGGAACTGCTCGCTCGAGACGGTCCGGGAGCATGCCACCGGCGAGGGTATCGAGGCGGCGGTCTGTGAGGCGGTGCTCGACGTGCTCGACGAGCGCGAGACAGTCGAGACGGCCTACCCGGAGCTCAAGCGCAACGTCTCGGGGTACAATCTCGACCGACTCGTCGAGGAGGCCGGGTCGGGGGAGATCAACCTCGCACGACTGCTCGCGGGCAGCGAGGGAACACTCG
This sequence comes from Halovenus sp., assembly GCA_028275145.1. Taxonomy (GTDB): domain Archaea; phylum Halobacteriota; class Halobacteria; order Halobacteriales; family Haloarculaceae; genus Halovenus. Next base: position 404 of record JAQCNG010000035.1, read on the forward strand.
CCATCGTCACAGAGGCGACAGTCTCGCTGGAGCCGGTTCCCGAGACAAAGTCGGTTGCTCTACTCCGGTACGACGCGCTCGGGGACGCCATGGCAGATGTCGCCCCGATTGTCGAGCACGACCCCGCGGCGGTGGAGGTGCTCGACGACGTTCTGCTGGACCTGGCCCGCGAAACTGCCGAGTTCGGCGACCTGGTCGAGGAACTGACCCCCGAGGGAACGGGGGCTGCGCTGCTCGTCGAGTTCTACGCCGACGACGACGAGGAGGGCCGCCGGCGCGTCCGTGACCTGCTCGCCGACCGTCTCGGTGGTGCGGGCGAGCAGTTGGCCGACGCGGGGGCGGGGCAGGCGGGAACCCCGCGGCGGGCGACCGGGGCCCACGAGGCACACGAGAGGGCAGAGCGAGCGAGCGTCTGGAAGCTCCGCAAGAGCGGGCTACCAATCTTGCTCTCCCGGACCAGCGACGAGAAACACATCAGCTTCGTCGAGGACGTTGCCGTCGACCCGGCACGGCTCCCCGAGTTCGTTGCGGAGTTTCAGGACGTGCTCGCGGACAACGACACGTTCGCGAGCTTCTACGGGCACGCCGGCCCGGGCTGTCTGCACGTCCGGCCGCTCGTCGACACGAAAACCGTCGAGGGGGTCGAGCGGATGCGGTCTATCGCCGACGCGGTCGCGGAGCTTGCAGCCGAGTACGGCGGGACCATCTCCGGCGAGCACGGCAACGGCCGGGCGCGGACGGGCTACAACCGGCAGCTGTACGGCCAGCGGGTCTGGGAGCTGTCACGCGAGCTGAAAGCCGCCTTCGACCCCGACTGGCTGTTCAATCCGGGCCAGGTCTGTGGCTACGCACCCGACGAACAGCGACCGGCAGGGGTGCCAGAGCGGGCCGAGACCGTGTCGCTGACCGAAAACCTGCGGTTTTCACCGGACGACGGGTCCGAACTGGGGTTCGAGCCGGAGTTAAACTGGGAGAACGACAACGGCATGGAAGGGATGGTAGAGCTGTGTCATGGCTGTGGCGGCTGTCGCGGTCCACAGGAGACAACCGGCGGTGTGATGTGTCCGACGTACCGGGCCTCGGAGGAGGAGATCACGAGCACCCGCGGGCGGGCGAACGCGCTCCGGCAGGCGATGGAGGGCGACCTGCCGGCCGACCCCACCGGCGAGGAGTTCGCGGGCGAGGTGATGGACCTGTGTATCGGCTGCAAGGGCTGTGCCCACGACTGCCCCAGCGGGGTCGACATGGCGAAGCTGAAAGCCGAACTCCAGTACCAGCGCCACGAGGCCGGCGAGACGACACTCCGGGACCGGCTGTTCGCCGAGATCGACCGGGTCAGCGCCGTCGGGAGCGCGCTCGCCCCGCTGCCCCGACTGCTCCAGCGACTCCCCGGCAGCGGTCTGGTGGCGGAGAAACTGCTCGGTATCGCCCGCGAGCGGGACCTGCCGACGTTCCGCCGGGAGACCCTGGTGGACTGGCTGAGCGAGCGCGACCCCGGCATCTCACCGGGCGAGGCCGACCACGAGGTTGTTCTCTTTCCAGATACGTTCACGAACTACAGCAACCCCGAGGTGGGAAAGGCCGCGGTGCGTGTGCTCGAGGCGGCGGGCGTCCACGTTGAACTCGCGGAGGATGTCACCGCGAGCGGGCGGGCCGCGTTCTCGATGGGGTTTCTCGACGTGGCCCGCGAGCGGGCCGAGGCGAACGTCGAGGCGCTGACGTCCCAGGTCGCCCGGGGCCGGGATATCGTCGTCGTCGAGCCCTCCGACGCGGTCATGCTCCAGTCGGACTACCTGGACCTGCTCTCCGGGGATAGCGTCGAGCGGGTCGCGGGAGCGACGTACGGGGTCTGTGAGTTGCTCGACCGTCACGGCCTCGACCGGGCGGCGGGGTTCGAGGGCGACGAACGGCTGGTGTATCACGGCCACTGCCACCAGAAGGCAACGGCCTGTGACCACCACGCCGTCGGCGTCCTGCGGCGCGCGGGCTACACGGTCGAACCGCTGGATTCGGGCTGTTGCGGGATGGCCGGCAGTTTCGGCTACGAGGCCGAACACTACTCCATGAGCCAGGCCATCGCGGAGATTCTCGGCGACCAGGTCGAGCAGTCAACCGGCACGGTGGTCGCGCCGGGAGCCTCCTGCCGGGCACAGGTCGACGACCTGGTCACCGACGAGCGGCCGCCCCACCCCGTCGAGATGCTCGACGCCGCGCGCACAGAGGAGTAACCGGTCGGCCCACCCGCGACGGCCAGTCTCGCATCGAGCACCCGGACCGACCAATTTATACGTGAATCAGGGTCAACTGCACACATGGAGAGAACGCGGGCAGCACTGCTTGCGCTCGTGGGGGGGTTGCTCGTACTGGCGGGGCTGCTCGTGCTCCCGTTCGTCGAGTTTTTTCTCCTCGCGGTGTTGCTGGCCTACCCGCTCCGGCCGCTGCAGCGGCGGCTCGAACCCCGGCTCGGGCCGCGGATAGCCGCAGGGGTGCTGGTGCTCGGTGTGACCGTCGCGGTCATCGTACCGGTGCTGTGGCTCCTCTGGATTGTCGCCGACGCGGTGACAGGGTTTCTCGACCGGCTCAGAACCGGCGAGGTCGATTTCACCGAGGTCGAGGCCTGGGTTCAGGACGTCACCGGCGAGGAGATTGACCTGCTCGATGCCGCACAGAATGCGCTCCGGGAGAGCGGTATCAGTTCCATCGACGGGGCGGTCGGTGTGTTCCAGACGGTCTCGAGCCTGCTCATCGGTGTGGCGCTGACGATGTTTCTGCTGTACTACTTCCTGAAAGACGCCGACCGGTTCAACCGCTGGCTGCGGGCGACCGTTCCGGTCCGGGACAACGTCTACGACCAGCTCCGCGCCGAGTTCGACGACGTTATCTGGGCGGTGCTGGTCAGTCACGTGCTCATCGCCGTCGTCCAGGGTGTCGTCGCGGGACTCGGGCTGATTGTTCTCGGCGTCCCCAGGGCCGTGCTCTGGACCGGTGTGATGGTGGTGCTCGCGGTGTTGCCGATCATCGGCTCCTTTCTGGTCTGGGGGCCGGCCGCGATATACCTGTTCAGCGTCGGCCAACCGGTCGCCGGGGCTGGACTCTTCGTCTACGGGCTGATTGTTGTCAGCCTCTCCGACGACTTTCTCCGGCCGATCACCATCGACCGGTACACCGAAACCCAGCTCAACCCCAGCGCCATCATCGTCGGCATTCTCGGTGGGGTCTATCTCATAGGCTTCATCGGCATCTTTTTTGGCCCGGTCATCATCGGTTCGCTCCGGGCGGCGCTGGACGTCTACCGCCGCGAGTACGTCCAGACGGAGCCAGCGCCGGCGGAGTCTGCCGCGACGGAACCCGTTCCCGACGAACCCGAGCAGACCGACCCGTCGACGGCCGACGAGACACAGCAGACTCCAGATACCGGTTCCACGCACGGCGGGGAGTAGCGCGACACCGTACTGCACCTGCGTGACTGCCTGCGAGCGCGAGACAACTGCAATTCCCCGCGCCACCGTGTGCGGGGTAACATTCAAGTGTGTGGGTACGCGTACCAGTAGCATAGCTCGTATGTTCGAACCGTTCTCCCGTGGGTACTATATGGGACGGCTGTACGTCGAACCGAGCCCGGACGAGCACACGACGATGTGCAAGCGCCAGCACGAACAGCTCAACGAGCAGCTCTACGCCACAGGGGAGGGTGTGGAGCGACTCGACAGGCCGCTGGTGATGAAAGTCGGCGACCGGCATCTCCCGGTCCACGGCGAGGAGGGTGTCCCCGCGGACACGCTGTCGGTGCCGGACGAACTGCTCGAGGAGGCGTCGGTCCGGAACCCGCCAACACTCCGGGAGGTGCTGCTGGCGAAGGGTGACCGCGCCTCGCAGTTGCTCGCGTACGCCGAGGATGCTGTCGGGCGGTAGCCCGGCGTGGTCAACCATGCCACGGACTTTTACCCTGGAACTCTAACCGCAGGTATGCCCGGGTATATCGGCGTCGACTGGACCGGCGGCGGATGGGTGGCGGTGGCGTTCGACCAGACCGGGTTCGACCACGCGGCGGTGTTCGAGGAGGTCGGCGGTCTCTGGCACCGCTACGAGGAGCAGGCAGAGCGGGTGCTCGTCGACGTTCCGATCGGGCTAAAGGAGAGCAACGGCGACCGGCCGTGTGACGTGCTGGCCCGGCAGGTGCTCGGGCCGCGACGGACCGCCGTGTTCGCACCACCGGTCCGGGAGGTGACACGCAAGCGCCGCTACCCCGCGGCAAAGCGGGCCAGCGAGCGCACCACGGACAGGAGCCTCTCGAAGCGGGCGTTCGCACACAGCGAGCCAATCGCGGCCGTCGATGACCTGGTACGGAACGTACCCGAGGCCCGCACCGCGTTCGCCGAGTCACACCCCGAACTCTGCTTTCGCGCCTTTGCCGGCGAACCGCTCCAGTATCCGGAGACAACGGGGGGCGGCTACGCCGAGCGGATGCGGGCGCTCGCGACGTTCGACACGGACGCGCCGCCGGTCGTCCAGCAGGTCGCAGAGGCTGTCGGCGGAACCGACACGACGGTCGACGACGTGCTCGATGCGGTCGCGCTCGCCTACACCGCTCGCCCCGGTCCGGGACGACTCCGCTCGCTGCCGCCCGACCCGCCGCGCGACCCGAAGGGGCTGACGATGGGGATGCGGTACCGTGCCACCCAGCCCCTGGAGGCCGGGGGATGACACTCGCAGTGCCCGCCCCCGAACCGGGTTCGCTCGCGCGCGGTTGGCTCGATGTCGTCGACCACCTGCCGACCGGCGCTCCCGAGCGCATCCCCGCGCTCGTCGCAAACGGCGAGCGGGAGGGGCCGACGCTGTGGGTCACCGGGTCGCTGCACGGCGACGAGGTGACCGGGATGGCGGTCTGTCAGGACATCGTCCACGCGGAACTGCCCGGCAGACTTGCCGGCCGGGTCGTCTCGCTGCCGAATCTGAACCCCGCCGGACTCCGCCGCAGCACCCGACGCTCGTACTACGACGACGAGGACCCGAACCGGCAGTTTCCCGACGTCGCGTACGTGACCGCCGACGCCGACCCCGGCGACACCGTCGACGGTCCCCGGCCGCCCTCCCAGCAGGAACTCGTCTGCCGGCGGTTGTTCGACCTGTTCGCCGACGACGCCGACGCGCTACTGGATATGCACACCGCCACCGTCGACTCCCACCCGTTCGTCATCCAGGACCGGGTGCTGTACGGCCGTGGACTTCGGGACCGGGCGGCCGCGGTCGAACTCGCCGCAGACCTCGACGCGCTCGCCGCGGCGACCGGCCTGCCGACCGTCTTCGAGTACCCGCCCGGGGAGTACCTCGACGAGGGACTCCACCGCTCGACCAGTGGGTCGGCGCTCAACCAGGCCGGGATTCCGGCGCTGACGGTCGAACTCGGCACGCACAGCGTCGTCGACGACCGACTCCACCGGCAGGGTGTCGCCGCTGCCTGTCGCGCGATGGCCCACCTCGGGATGGTCGCCGAGGCCGGCGACGCCGCCCCCGAGCGCCTGGGTTCGCTTCCGGCACCCATCCCGGCCCCGGTGCCGGGACAGCACCGCCGGCACGTCGGGCCCCGCGCCCGCCCCGGCGAGGCCGGTATCGTCCGCCACGAGGTCACCGCGGGCGACGTCGTGGCCGGGGGTGACGTGGTCGCCCGGGTGCTCGACCCGACGGGCGACCCCGCGAGCGAGCGCCTGCTGCGGGCCGACCAGGACGGCTGGGTGCTCTGCCGGATGCCCGGCGTGGCGGCCTACGAACACACGCCGGTGACGTGGCTCGCCATCGAAGACGACGACCCCCGGGTCGGTGCCCCCGGGGAGGGGACGGCCGAGGCGTCCCCGCAGGAGTGAGGCCCATGTGGTTCCGGCAGAACCGCCAGTTGCTTACTCGCGAGGGTCGAACGGTCGGCCGTGACACCGGAGGTTCGACGAACCGACCCCGATGGCGTCGATTACGGGTGGGTCATGCAGGTGACGTTCATCCTGACCATCGTCGTGGGCGCCCCGGTGGTCGCGGGGCTGTCGATGCTCGCCTCGCTGCCGACCTGGAGCGACCGCGCGGTGTTCGTCGTGCGCGTGGGCGCACCTGTCTGGCTCGTCACCGCCGTCTCCGTCTACGCCTACGCCCGCCACCAGCAGGACGAGGACGTCGAACCGGGGTGAGTGACAGTCGCCCCGTGGCCGAGAGTCGGCCCGTGACCGGGAGTCGGCCCGTGGCCGAGAGTCGGCCCGTGACCGAGAGTCGGCCCGTGACCGAGAGTCGGCCCGTGACCGGCGGTTCGCGTGCGCGCACACAGGACCACATGGGAAGTACAGCCAGAACGCCGGGAGCGTTCACATACGCGGCGAAACCGCCGGGATTCTTATACTCGGACACCCGAGTGCACTCACGGCTATGGGA
>JAQCNG010000048.1 GCA_028275145.1 Halovenus sp.
GTGGAAAGCGAGACGGCAGACTCGGGCCGTCCGCGCGACCGGCCCTATTAGGATGGTGCGTGTGGTGGTTCCCAGGTGATTGCGGGGACATTGAGCGTGAGTGAGAACCAGTGGAGCCCAGACAACGTTATCGAGGTGTTAGCGAGTAGCCAGAGCCGCAAGATTCTGTCGGCGGCGAGCGTGCGTCCGGTGTCGGCCGAGGAGCTAGAGCAGATCTGTGACGTGTCGTTGCCGACGGTGTACCGTCGAATCAACGTCCTCGTCGAGTACGACCTGCTCTCGGAGGAACAGGCAATCGACCCGGAAAAGGGACAGTACAAGCGGTTCAGCACCGACCTGAAGGAGGTGCGTCTCGTCGTGGAGGACGGGGGGTTTGATATCCAGGTCAAACTCAGACGGGATACAGTCGACAAACTCGACGAGGTACTGGAGGACCTCTCGAGAGGGCGGGCGCGTAGTGACGGTGATGACACAGGAGAAACAACGTAACGATGGTGAGCATAGAGACGTGGATGTTCGTTGCGAGCAACGTTCTGGTCTTCACAATCGGTGGTTCGCTGACAGTCCTCAGCTACAGGGCACAGCGTCGGGTGGAAAACGAGAAACTCCGGTACACGACGCTGGGGTTCGCGCTGTTGACGGCAAGCACACTCGTCGAGGCACGGTACACGCCCGGACTTGTCGACGTAGACGGACTCAGCAACAGCACGCTCCTCGTTCTGTACACCATCGAGTCACTGCTGGTGGCGGCCGGCCTCGGGAGTATCGCGTACGCCATCCTCCGGTACTGAGCGGTCAGGCCGTCGGGTCGCGGACAACCACCACTGGACTGTCTGTCTGACCGGTGATTTTCGCCGGAATCGAGCCGAAGATGCGCTCCCGGAGTGACGGGTCGGTTTCGCCGAGCACAATCAGGTCGAACGCAGAGCCCCGTTCGACAATCTGTGCGTAGCTGTCATCGCCCTCGGAGACCTCCCGGGTGAGTCGGGCGTCGTCGAGTCCACCCGCCGTGAGCTGCTCGGCGGCGGTTGCGAGCAGCGCCTCTCCGTCCTCGTCGCCGTCGGTGACGGCGTGAAACAGCGTGATAGACGCCCCGCTGTGTCGCGCGACCGCACCGGCAAACGAGAGTATCCGGTCGAGGTTCAGATCCCCGCGCAACGGCACCAGAATGCGCTCGATAGCGCCCGTCTTGCCGGGGACGAGCACCCCGTCGCAGGCCCGTTCGTCCGCAACCCGGTCGATGGGGTCCTGACGGTCGTGGGTAAAGACCAGTTCGGTCTCGACCGAACTGGCGACACCGCTGGCCTGGACCTGCTCGCTGATGCGCTCGAGGCGTGCCTCTGCCTCGTCGCCACGGTTGAGTTTGAGCTGTGCCGGCAGTGACTGGTCCGGCACCGGAAAGTACCCCAGCAACACGACGTCGAACCCGGCGAGAAAATCACCGAGTCTGTCGCCCGGTAGCGAGTCGGTGGAGACATCGACCGGCACGAGAAGCTTTGGTGTGTCCAGAGATGCCATGTGTAAGATTTCTCCGGGAGGTTGTTATGTCTGGTGTCTCCTGACACAACCGGTTACGCTCTGTTCCGGCCCGTTGGAACTCCTCTCGGTGTGGCGACTGTGTTGCTACCGCGGGCGACTCACCGCTCGCGCCGCCGGAGCACGACGATATAGCGGGTCAGCGAGCGGTGGACCCGTCGGGTAAAGGCGGCCTCGGTCTGCCACCCGGCGGCGCCGGCGGGCCGTGCCCAGGGGCGGTCCCCGACCACGACACACCGGGGGGCGACACGGCCGGCCTCCCTGAGCGTGTCGCGCACGAGCGCCCCCAGGTCGCCGCGGATCTTCGACTGGCGGCCGTAGGGGGCGTCGAACACGACGCCGTCGACGCTGTCGTCGGCCAGCGGTAACGAGGCGGCGTCGCCCTGCAGTACCGACCAGTCACCGTCGAGCAGTGCCCGGAGGTTCTCGCGCGCGCCGGTGACCATCTTCGACTGTGCGTCCATCCCGAGAGCGCGCGCCCCGACCAGTCCGGCTTCGATGAGGATACCGCCGGTGCCACACATCGGGTCGAGCACTGTCGCGCCCGGCTCCGCCCCCGCGATGTTGGCCAGCGCGCGGGCGAGCATCGGGTCCATACTCCCTGGCTGGAAAAACGGGCGGTCCGTGGGCTTGCGCCCGCCGAAGCCCCGCTCGGTCGTGGCGGCCAGCCAGCCGAGCGCACACGTCTCGCCCGCAAAGAGCGCGCGCAGTTCGTGGTCGGGCGAATCGAGGTCCACATCGAACCCCCGGTCGACCAGCACCGAGCCCAGTTCCTGCTCGACGCGCTGTGTGTCGACGCCGGTGGTCCCCCGGACGTCGACGGCCCGCACCGCGACACTGCCCGCCCGGTCGATTCCCGCCGCCGACAGGAGTCGCTGTGCGTCCGGCAGCGTCGGGCCGCAGGTCCCCACAAGGTGACTGGCGCGGTGAGTAAAGCCGAGGTCGCGAACCCGGTCGCCGAGTCCGCGTGCCCGCGCGAGTCCCGGCGCGAGCACCTCGACGCCGCTCGCGACCGCCTCCGCCTCGTAGGCCGCGAACTCGTCGTCTGTTCCCGCGAGTTCGAGGACGTACACGCCCGTACTGACGCTGCCACG
>JAQCNG010000053.1 GCA_028275145.1 Halovenus sp.
CGCTGTGTGACACTCACAGGGAGTGACGGTGTGTTCAGCGTCGGTGCCGACCTCGCCGAGTTCGACGGAACCGCGGCCGACGGGGACCGGCTCCGGTACCTCGCGTCGACGCTACACGACGGCATCGAACAGCTCCTGCGGATGGACGCTCCGCTCGTGACGGCAGTGAACGGCGTTGCCGCGGGTGCGGGATTCGGGATGGCCTTGCTCGGTGACGTTGTCCTCGTGAGCACCGAGGCGCGTCTGGAGTTTGCCTACCCGCGGGTCGGTCTGACCGGCGACGGTGGCTCGACGTTCCTGCTGCCGCGACTCGTCGGCCTCCGGAAGGCACGGGAGCTCACACTGCTCGACGAGCCAATCTCGGCCGCCGAGGCGGCCAACCTCGGTCTGGCGACAGAGGCCGTTCCCGCAGGGGAACTCGACGAGCGGCGGCGCGTAGTCGCCGACGACCTGGCCGACGGGCCGACCCGGGCCTACGGGGCAACCAGACAGCTCCTGCTCGACAGTTTCGACCGTGGGCTGACGGCACAGCTCGCCGCCGAAACCGATGCCATCGTCGAGGCCACCGAGACCGACGACTACCGGCGCGGCCACGAGGCCTTCTTCGGAGACGACCCGGCCGACTTCGAGGGGACCTAAGCCGACACCGGGCGGGCGCGGACTCGCCGACCGGTCGACCGACCCGAACCCTGCCGGATGGCTGTGGTGGGACAGTCGCCCTGTCGACTGCGTCGACCCTGTTCGTCGATCCGGAGCGACCGTATATAAACAGCCAACGGAAGTTGGGAAAATAGTTATACACCGTAGCCCTGTTGTGTTATACGGTAAGGTAACAGATGGCACACAATCTCGGAGTAGATGTCGGTGGGACGTTCACTGACGTGATCGTGTTCGACGAGGAGTCCCACGAACTCACAATCGACAAGGTGCTGTCGACACCGGGGAACCCTTCGGAAGGGGTCATCAACGGTATCGACGAGGCAACGGCAAAGGCCGACACGTCGGTATCGGAACTGGACCTCCTGTTTCACGGGACGACGGTCGTGACGAACATGCTGCTCGAGGAGACAGGCTCTCGGGTCGGCCTCATCACCAGCGAGGGACACGAGGACATCCTGCATCTCGCGCGGGCGTGGACGCCAGGACCACTGTATGGCTGGATCGACATGGACAAACCCACGCCGCTGGCGGATCTGGTCGACACGCGGAGCGTCTCCGGGCGGGTCTCCTCCCCGGACGGTTCGGTGGTCGACCCCATCGACGAGCAGGAGGTGCGCACACAGGTGCGCGAACTCGCCGAGGCCGGTGTCGAGTCGCTGACCGTTGCGCTGTTGAACGCCTATCTCAACCCCGAACAGGAGAAACAGGTCCGGGAGATTATCGCCGACGAGACGCCGGAGTTGCCGGTGTCGATCTCCTCGGAGATTGTCCCGGAGTACGGCGAGTACGAGCGCACGCTGACAACGGTGATAAACGACTACGCCCGGCCGGAGGTGATCGAGTATCTCGACAGTCTCGACGACTCGCTCGAGGCGGCCGGGTCGACGGCGACGATGAACGTTGTCCGCTCGGACGGTGGGCTGATGAGTTCCAGTGCGGCAAAGAGCCGTCCGGTCGAACTGGCGCTGTCCGGCCCGTCCGGTGGCGTCGTCGGCGCGGCGACAATCGCGGAGAAAAAAGGCGTCCCGGACGTTCTGACCCTGGACATGGGGGGGACCTCCACGGACGTCTCGCTGGTCGAGGACAACAAACCGGAGACGACCCGTCAGACGAAGGTGGGCTACCGCGAGTTCAAATCACGGGCGGTGGACGTGAACACCGTCGGTGCGGGTGGTGGCTCGGTTGCTCGGGTCCAGCTCAGCGGCTCGCTCCAGGTCGGCCCGGAGAGCGCCGGTGCCGACCCCGGGCCGGCCTGTTACGGACAGGGCGGCGAGGAGCCGACTGTGACAGACGCGAACGTCGTGCTCGGGCGGATTCCCGCGTCGGTTGCGCTCGGCGGCGAGATGGAACTCGACCACGAGGCGGCGCGCGCGGTTATCGAGGACCTCGCCGAGGAACGCGGGAGCACCGTCGAGGCGGCCGCACAGGCCGTTCTGGACATGGTCACCGAGAACATGCACGGGGCACTCCGTGTTGTCTCGGTCGAACGCGGGTACGACCCGCGCGATTTCGGTCTGGTCGCCTTCGGGGGTGCCGGACCGATGCACGCGAACGCGCTGGTCGACGTGATGGACGCGTACCCGCTGATTGTCCCGCCGGGTCCGGGGGTCATGTCGGCGTTTGGCTTCCTGACCTCGGACGTCCAGAACGAGTTCTCCGAGACCTATCTCGAGACGGACCTGGACGTCGGCGGCACGGACGTCCACGGGCGACTGGTCGCGCTGCGCGAGGAGGCGACCGAGTGGCTCACCGGCGAGGGTGTCGACACAGACGACCACGCCTTCGAGTACTACGCCGACTGCCGGTACTTCCGCCAGGACATCCAGCTCTCCATCCCGGTGGACCTCGACAGACTGCGCGGCGAGAGTGGTCTCGACGAGATAAAGGGTGACTTCGAGCGGCGCCACGAGCAGCAGTTCGGCTTCTCGCTCGACGCGCCCCTCGAAATCGCGAACCTCCGGGTCGTCGGCAAGGGGCAGGTACAGGGGGTCACCATCGAGGAACAGGAACTGCAGGGTGCCGACCCGGGCCACGCCAGGGTCGCCAGCACGGAGGTTTACTTCGACGGCACCTACCACGAGACACCGGTCTACAACCGCGGGGCGCTCGACCCCGGCAACAGGGTACCCGGGCCGGCGATTGTTATCGAGGACGACTCGACGGTGGTCGTCCAGCCCGACCACACCGCCGCCGTCGACAGGTACGCGAACATCGAGATAACCAGGAGTGATTCAGCATGAGTCAACAGACCGTAGACGACACAGCAACGACCCCCGAGTTCGTGGGTGACCACGACATCGACCCGACCACGCTCGACATCATCGAGAACACACTCGAGAACACCCGCTACGAGATGGACCGGGTTCTCGAGACAACGGCCATCAGCCCGGTCATCCGCGAGCAGTCCGACCAGTTCCCGCTCATTGCCGACGCACAGGGCCGGATGGTGATGGGCCAGTTCGGTTCGGCCATCGAGACTATCATCGACAACGCCAGTTTCGGCTGGGACGACCTGGAGGAGGGTGACGTCGTGGCCACAAACGACCCCTACATGTGTGCCGGTGCGATGTCACACACCCCGGATATGCTCCTCCTGCGTCCGCTGTTCTACGAGGGCGAGCGCGTCGGCTTCTCCAGTCAGTGGGGCAATCTGATGGACGTCGGTGGCAAGGTGCCCGGCAGTATGCCGGTGAAGGCAACAACCGTCTTCGAGGAGGGGATGCGCCTCCCGCCGGTCAAACTCTACAAGGGGGGCGACCTGGACGAGGAACTCCTCGAGACGTTCACCCACAACACCCGTCTCCCCGACCACGCCGAGGCAGATATAAAGGCCCTCGCCGCGGGCACGGCGGCCGCGGAGGAGCGTGTCCACGAACTCTGTGACCGCTTTGGCAGGGAGACCTACGAGGAGGGCTGTGACGCCATCCTCGACCGCACACGCGACGGGATGATCGACCTCATCAACGAGTTTGTTCCCGAGGGCGAGCGCTACACCTTCGAGGATTACGTCGACGACGACGGCATGGGCAACGGGCCAATCAAACTCCACCTCGAGATCTACCGGGAGGGCGACACCGTCTATCTCGACTGGGAGGGGACCGACGAGCAGGTGCCCGGGACGGTGAATTTCCTGTTGAACGAGAAGATGTTCAAGATGTTCACGGGTGTGTTTCTCATAATGGCGTTCGACCCGTTGTTGACGTTCAACGACGGCTACTACGACCTCTTCGAGGTGAACCTGCCCTCGGGGACAGTCATCCAGCCGGAGTTTCCGGCCCCGCTGGGGAACCGACTCCCGATGATGTCCCGCCAGTTCGACGTGTTGCAGGCGACGTTCTCGAAACTCATCGACGGCTTCTCCGTGGCCGGCAGCTACGGCACCTCGCCGAACTTCGTCTACGCGGGCACGGACTCGGAGGGCAACCAGTTCCAGATGCTGGAGATTCTCTACGGCGGGATTCCGGCGCGTCCGGGTGCCGATGGACTCGACGGCCACTCGTGGTGGCCGCTGTTCCGGACCGTGCCGGCGGAGTACCAGGAGGCGTACTACCCGCTGACCATCGACGAGTACAGCACCCGTGAGGACACCGGTGGCGCCGGCCAGTTCCGCGGCGGACACGGCATCACGAAGGTCTACACCTTCGAGGAGGACGGCGCCATCACGTTCCAGGACGACCGTGCACACACCTACCCCTGGGGTGTCGACGGCGGCGACCACGGCCAGACCAGCGAGAAACGGATCATCCGTGCCGACGGCACCGAGGAGACACTGCCGTCGAAAGTCGAGAACGTCGCCGTCGAGGCAGGCGACAAACTGGTGTTCAGCACCGCCGGCGGCGGCGGCATGGGTGACCCCCTGGAGCGTGACCCCGAGACTGTCGCACAGGAGGTCCGCCGGGGGCTCGTCACCGAGCACCAGGCACGCGAGGACTACGGTGTCGTCGTCGAGGACGGGGCCGTCGACGCGGACGCCACCGAGCGCCGGCGCGGGGAGATCCGCGACAGTCGGGACGAACTCCAGGAGTTCGACTACGGTCCCCTGCCGGACGACGAGACACTCGCCGCACAGATTGCCGAGGAACGCCGCGAGTTCAACAACCGCTAGTTCCGACCGGCACACAATGGACTGGCTCGAGGAGACGGCGGCGCAGTACGCGGAAAACGACCTCGGCGAGAGCGTCGGCCTCGGCGAGCAACCGGCGCTCGTCGTCATCGACCTGATCAACGCCTTCACCGACCCCGAGTCGAGGCTCGGTTCGGCGGTCGGGGGTGTCCTCGACCAGACCGAACGCCTGCTCGCGGCGTTTCGCGACCACGACCTGCCCCGGTATTTCACCACTATCGCGTTCGAGGAGTCCTACGGCGACGCCGGGATGTTCGTCGAGAAGGTCCCCGCCCTCCGTGACCTGGAACTGAACACGGAGCGTGTCGCCGTCGACGAGCAGGTCGCCCCCGTCGGCGACGAGCGTGTCGTCCTCAAGAAGTACGCCAGCGCCTTCTTCGGGACCGACCTCCAGGCGGAACTGACGACCCACCGCGTCGACACGCTGGTCATCGCCGGTGTCACGACGAGCGGGTGCGTCCGCGCGACGGCCGTGGACAGCCTCCAGCACGGCTACCGGACCATCGTTCCTGCCGACGCTGTCGGGGACCGGGCGGAGGGGCCACACAGGGCCAACCTCTTCGACATCGACGCGAAGTACGGTGACGTGGTCGAAACCGACGACATTGTCCGGTTCGTCGACACGGAGTTCGGGGGTGATTCGCCCTGAACAGTTCGAGCGCGGCCAGGACGCCGGCGAGAGCAGACGGCCGACCTCCGGTGGTCGGGGCCGGGCAGGACCACCCACCGGGTGGAGGCGGCCGGAACCGACGGTTTCGCCCTGTCTGTCCCGTCGTGGTCCGGTGTCGACACCGGCGGACGTATGAACAGCCAACACCTGATGGGACAACGACTTTGTTCCGTGCCTGTCTGGGAGGAACGTAGCACCATGACCAGACAACGACAGGGACCACTCGACGGCCTCCGGGTGATCGACGCGTCCGGGATGATAAGCGGAGCCTTCGCGACGACGCTGATGGGTGACTTCGGTGCCGACGTCATCATGATAGAGCACCCGGAGGTGGGCGACCCGATCAGGGAGTGGCCACAGAAGACCGAGGACGGCGAGTCGCTCGCCTGGAAATCACTCGGGCGGAACAAACGCTGTGTGACACTCGACCTCGGGTCCGACAGGGGTCGTGCCCTAGCGCTGGAACTCGTCGAGGACGCCGACGTGTTCTTCGAGAACTTCCGGCCGGGCACGATGGAGCGGTGGGGACTCGGTCCCGAGGAGATCCACGCGGTCAACGAGCGGGCGATCATGGTCCGGCTGTCGGGGTACGGTCAGACCGGGCCGCGCTCCCAGGAACCGGGGTTCGGGACCATCGCAGAGGGTGTCTCGGGGTGGGCCCACGCAAACGGGTTCCCCGACCGGGAGCCGCTTCTCCCGCCGGTCAGTCTGGCCGACATCCAGGCCGCACAGTTCGCGCTGCAGGCGACGCTGATGGCCGTCTTCGAACGCGACGTCGGACGCGGCGGCAGCGACACCGGACAGGTTATCGACGTCTCGCTCGTCGAGCCGCTGTGGCGGATCTTCTTCGGCGAGGTCGAAGCGTACGATTACATGGGCCACGTTCGCGAGCGGACGGGCAACCAGCACCCCAGCACCGCCCCGCGGAACATCTACGAGACCGCCGACGGCTACATCACCATGTCGGCCTCGAACCAGAAGATCTTCGAGCGGGTGGCCGAGACAATCGACAAGGAGTGGCTGATCGAGGACGA
>JAQCNG010000063.1 GCA_028275145.1 Halovenus sp.
GGACGACCCGTCCGCGGAACTGCCGACGGCTCCCCTCGAAATCGGGCTGGGTGGGGACGTCGGGCGCGGTGAAATCACCCGTGGCGTAGGCGTGACACGACCCGCGCCAGGGGCAGTCCCGCTCGTCACACCGGGGACGTTTCTCACAGGCCGTCCCGCCGAGTTCCATGATGGCGTTGTTCCAGAGTCTCGACTCACCCTCGGGCATGAGCGCGTCGGCAACCGCCTCGTAGGGGGGGTCCTCCGGGTCGTCATCGTCGTCGCGCACACCCTCGACGGCGCGGTAGAGCACGCGCTTGACGTTCGTGTCGACAACCGCCCGGCCGTTGTTGAACGCGAAACTCGCCACCGCGTTTGCTGTGTAGGGACCGACACCCATCAACTCCGCCAGTTCGTCCGGTTCGCGGGGGAACTCCCCGTCGAACTCGGACTGGACCTGCCCGGCAGCCTCGTGGAGATAGCGCGCCCGGTTGTTGTAGCCCAGGCGGTGGTCGGTCCAGAACGCCACCACCTCGGAGCGGTCGTCCTCGGCCAGGTCTGTGACGGTCGGCCACCGGTCGAGAAACGCCGCCCAGGCGTCGACCACCCGCCCGAGCTGTGTCTGCTGGCTCATCACCTCCGAGACCAGTATCTCGTAGGGGTCTGTTGTCTCCCGCCAGGGGAACTCGCGGTGGTCCTCGCGGTACCACGAGCGCAGCGTCTCCCGCAGGTGCTCGCGGTCGACCCCGTCGAGGATGGCACCCGCTGGCTGCTCTGTCATCTCGCCGCCGTCTGTCATCGACTGGTGGTTGGGTCCGGTGTGGCTTGTGTGTGGCGGTAGTCGAGGGTGTGGCGTCACCGGCGCCGCTGGCGTCACATCTCGAACTCGGCACCACACTCGGTGCAGGTGAACCGGAACCGGCCCTCGACGAGTTCGGTCGCGTGGGGCTGTTCCTCGTCACACTCGCGGCAGGCTATCATGGATTCGAGCTGTGACCAGTCGTGGGTGGCACCCGGCGCACCGATTGCCCACCCGGTCACGCGGTTGCCCGCCCGCTCGGCGGCGTAGCCCATCTGGAACTCGCCGGGCGCGAACCGGATCACCTCGCCCGCCGCGACGGTCACCTCCTCGCGCTGTTTGCCAACCTCGAAGACAGCCGTTCCCTCCTGGATGTGGAATATCTCCTCCTGGTCGTGGTGGCGGTGGAGTCCACCCGAGAAGGAGTCACCCGGCGCGAGTTCGAAGTAGTTCATCGCGACGTGGTCGGTGCCGAGTTCGTCGGAGACCGGCCGCCGTATCTCGTGGACCTGCAGCGGGTTCACCTCGTTGCGGACGTCGTCGACTGTGAGCTTCTCCATACCGACCACTCAACCGGAACGAAAATAGTGTTATCGGGTGGCCGGCGGCCGCTGGCCCGCCGTGGCCGGTCGCTACGGGCGCTCGACGGGGACGGTTCGCTCGAACACCGTCGTCTGGTTCTCGCCCCGGAGTGTCACCGAGAGTTCGGCCCCGGTGACGTTCTCGACCGCGCGTGGCTGGTAGACCCGGCGGTCGATGACGAGCTCGAGTTCCTCCTCACCGGCCTCGGCGGGGAAGCGGAGGGCCTCGATCGACAGGCCAGTGCCCGTCAGCGAGAGGCGATACGAGAGTGCGGGGTTGCCGGTGACGTTCGAGGTCCGGACGGTCGTGGTGGGCACCGAGAGGTACAGCAGTTCCTGTCCGTCGTCGCTGGGCACCAGTTCGACCGCGCCGGGTGCAGAGACCACCTCGACGGTCGCAGAACCGGTGCCGGGGTCCTCGATACTGCCGCTGTCGGCACCGATGTCGAGCGGACCCAGTGGCCCCGTCGCCAGC